>CAJJQT010000141.1 GCA_905193995.1 uncultured Porphyromonadaceae bacterium
ATCTGAATACAGCGGAGGCTGCGGCTTGAATGCCGCAGCCTCCGCTGTATTATCTGTGAAATTAGATTATTTGATGCCGAGCTTGGCCTTGACGGTAGCGGTCAGGTCAACGACGTCAGCACCCTGATAGAGCACCAGGCCCGGATCAGCGGGAAATACAAAGGTGAAGCCGCCTTCCTGGCCTACAGCCTTGATGGCTTCGGTCATCTTGGCCTGGATCGGAGCCATCAGCTGTTCCTGCTGGCGCTGGAGATCCTGAGTGGCGGTAGTACGGAACTGCTCAACCTTTGTCTGACGCTCCTGAATGTCCTGCATGCGGCGTTCCTTGATGGTCTCGGGGGTGTTGGCATCGTTCTGTATGGCCTGAAATTCAGTGACGAGCTTGTTGAGTTCCTCGACGAGTTTCTGGAACTCGGCTTCATATTTCTTGGAAGCTTCCGTGAGCTGAGTCTGCATTTCGGCCACTTCGGGCATAGCGGAGATTACTTGGTCGATGTCGACAGTGCCGAATTTCTGGGCTGCGGCCGACAGAGGCAGTGCTACGAGCAGTGCGATGATGATTTTCTTTAACATGATATAAATGGTTTATGTGTTGATATTATCAGTTCTGGCCGTATCCCAGCCGTGCGAGCACTTCGTTGGAAATGTCTATCGACGGGGATGCGAAGATGATATTCGACGATGAAGCGCGGTCGAAGATTGCCTGGTAGCCGCGTTGCTGAGCGACCTGCTTGATGGCTTCGTAGACTTCGTCCTGAATTGGCTTGAGCAGCGACAGACGCTTGTTGTAGAGCTCTCCTTCGGGGCCAAAGTACTTGAATCGCAGGTCGGTGGCTTCCTTTTCTTTGTTTACGATTTCCTGCTCGCGGGCCTTGATTTGCTCGTCGGTCAGGAAAACTTTGTCGGCCAGGAAGTTCTGGTACATCGTCTCTGCTTCCTTGCCGACGGCTTCCACTTCGCGCTGCCAGCGCTGCGACAGCTGGTTGAGCTGCTCTGAGGCCATTTCGTATGAGGGTATGTTGCGCAGTATATATTCCATGTCGACCAGGGCGAATTTCTGTGCTGAGGCAGTAAAAATGCCTGCAAGCACGAGCGTCAGCGTGAGGATGAGTTTTTTCATGTGGCTTAATTCATTAACTTGTTATAATGTTTAAGACGTTTGAGATTCAAAAAGGTTTACACCACCCCGTGAATTAGAATTCCTGACCGAGAATGAAATGGAAGTGAGAGCCGCCCTTGTATCCTTCGACGCGGTCGAAACCGTAGGCCCAGTCAATACCCATCATGCCTACCATAGGCAGGAAGATACGGACGCCGGCGCCGGCGCTGCGCTTGAGTTCGAAGGGATTGAACTTGCTTACGCTCGTCCATGCGTTGCCTGCCTCAAGGAATCCCAGTGCATAGATCGTGGTCGTCTGCTGAAGCATCAGAGGGAAGTGCAGCTCGAGAGCCATGCGGGTGTAGGCATAGCCATCCTTGCCCCAGGGTGTGAAGGCGCCGTTGTCGTAGCCGCGCAGGGCGATGGTCTCCGTGGCGTAGGTGTAGGAGCCCGACATGCCGTCGCCGCCGACATAGAATGTCTCGAACGGCGATTTCAGATATCGGTTGTATGAGCCCAGGAGACCGAAGTCGGCGCGGGTCATCAGTACCGGAGTGTAGGTGCCGTCGGCGTTGCACAGCGGGGTATACGTGCGCGACTTGAAGCGAAGTTTCCAGTATTCTATCCAGCGGTACATCTCTTTCTTGGCGGCGGCCGACGCTTCGGTGTTGGAGTTAGCCACCTCGGAGATGGACTTCCAGTCCTTCTTGCCGAAGAGCGATGCCGGGGGCGTCAGCGACAGGTTCAGCGAGAACTGCGAGCCGCTGCGGGTGTAGATCGGGTTGTCGATCGAGTTGCGTGCCAGTGTCAGTCCCAGCACCAGGGCGTTCGACGTGCCGTTGTTCATGTAGTAGAGGTAGTCCCAGTTCTTCAGATAATACCAGTTGTAGCCGAGTTCGGCGGTGAAGGTGAAGAAGTCGTCGGGCCACTTGAGACGCTTGCCGAAACCGATGTTGACTCCGACCATCTGCAGGACCTTGTTGGGGTCGTACGACTGCTGGTAGGAGTTCTGATAGTAATCGTCGTAGCCGTATCCGTAGCCATATCCGTAACCGTAGCTGTAGGGATTGTAGTAGCCTCCCGATGCCCAGCGCGAGTTATAGAACGACGAGTTGACGCCCGTCTGCCGGCTGTAGTAGGCTGAGAACGACAGCGAGTTGGGGCGCTTGCCGCCGAACCACGGGTCGAGGAACGATATCGAGTATGCCTGATAGTAGCGGGCGTTGGTCTGGGCCGAGATGGTGAATGTCTGGCCTTCGCCCTGCGGTATGATGCCTTTGTAGGTCGACGGATAGAAGAGGTTCTTGATCGAGAAATTGGTAAACTTCAGCGAGAGCTTGCCGATGATGCCGGTCTGGCCCCAGCCCATCGAGAATTCGATCTGGTCGTTGGCTTTCGATTCGAGGTTGAATACGAGGTCAACCGTGCCGTTCTCTTCGTTCGGCTCGGGCCGTATGTCCATATTCTCGGGGTTGAAGTGGCCGGTCTGGGCGATTTCGCGGGCCGAGCGCATAAGGTCGCTCTTGCTGAAAAGTTCGCCGGGGCGTACGCGGAGCTCGCGGCGGATCACTTTCTCGTAAAGACGGTCGTTGCCGTTGATGATCACATTGTTGATGCGGGCCTGGGGACCTTCGACCATGCGCATTTCCAGTGAGATGGAATCGCCGTTGACCTCGCGTTCGATTGGCACGAGATCGAAGAACAGGTAGCCGCGGTCCATATAGAGATTCGACACGGCGTCGTCATCTTCGGTCAGACGTTTGTTCATCTGTGTCTGGTTATAGACATCGCCGGGAGCCATACCGAGGAATTCGTTCAGCAGTTCCGATGGATAAAGGGTATTGCCGACCCACGATATGTCCTTTATGTAGTAGCGCTGTCCTTCGTCGATGGTGATGTATACGTCGACGCGGTTGTCGGAGTATTGTACGACGCTGTCGGCCACGATGCGTGCGTCGCGGTAGCCCAGCTCGTTGTATTTCTTGAGGATCAGGTTGAGGTCGTTCTCATAGTCGCTGCGGACGAATTTCTTCTGTCGGAAGAGGTTGAGAATCTTGCCGTTCTCGTTGGTCTTTTTCATCACGCGCTGGATCTTGTTCGATGACATCACCGTGTTGCCGGTGATGTAGATCTTGTGTACGCGCATCTTATCGCGTTTGTCGACGGCGATGTCGACGATCATCTCGCCTGGAGCCGACAGATCCTCGTGGAGGGTGATGTTGACCTGGGCGTTGGAGAACCCTTTGTCGCGGAAGAATTTCTCGACAATCAGCTTGGCGCGGTTGACAATGTTCTGCGTGATCTGGTTGCCTTTCATCAGGTTGAGGCGATTCTGCAGCTCGTCGCGTTCGCCTTTTTTCATGCCTATGTAGTTCACCTGCGAGATTCGGGGCTGCGGCGTTACCTGAAGCACTATCCAGGCCTTGTCGCCGTAGATTTTGTCGAGCGAGAAGCGGGCCTGCTGGAAGAGTCCCTGGCGCATGAGCCGCTTGGTGGCCTGGGTGATGTCGTCGCCGGGGATGGTGACGCGCTCGCCGACCTTCAGGCCGGCATAGCCTAGAATGATGTCGGGATCGTAGTTCGGGGCGCCTTCGACGCGGATGTCCGCGATCTCGTATGTGCGCGGCATCGACGTGTATACGACGGTCGGGTTGAATATCGTGTCTGTCTCGGTCTGGGCCTTGGCTGCGGTGAAGCTCAAGGTAGCCGAAATGACGAGCAGTATCTGAATCAGTTTATGGCGCATAACGTGAAAGGAATTCATTGGCAGTTGGTGACTTGATCGCCGGTGAGGCCGAAGCGGCGCTGGCGTTGTTGATAGTCGGCTATTGCCTTGGCGAAATCGTCTTTGGTAAAGGCCGGCCAATAGGTATGGGTGACGAAAATCTCGGTATAGGCAATCTCCCAGAGCAGGAAATTGCTGATGCGGAGGTCGCCGCCGGTGCGGATCAACAGATCGGGATCGGGCATGAAAGCGGTCGACAGTCGCGTCGAGAGGGTTTCGCTGTCGATATTTTCAGGATTCAGAGTGCCTTGAGCTACCTCTGAAGCAATGCGCTGCGATGCATTTACTATGTCCCAGCGCGCGGAGTAGCTGATGGCGAGCACCAGGCGCAGGCCGGTGCAGTGGGCTGTGTCGGAGATGCATTGTTCGAGGCGTTGGCGTGCCTCGTCGGGCATGCGGGCCGTGTCGCCGATAACGCGCAGCGACACATTGTTTTTGATCAGGTCGGGGGTCTCGCGTTCGATGGCGCTGACGATCAGATGCATCAATGTGTCGACTTCGGCCTTGGGCCGGTTCCAGTTTTCGGTCGAGAAAGTATAGAGAGTCAGATATTTGACGCCGAGTTCGGAAGCCGCTTCGGTGATACGGCGTACCGTCGTGACACCCTCGGCGTGACCTGCCGAGCGGTCGAGTCCGCGCTCGACGGCCCAGCGGCCGTTGCCGTCCATGATGATGGCGATATGGGCGGGAACGCGGTTTGGATCGAAATTTTCGGGCACTTTCATGGGTGTCAGTCTACATAGTGGCAGGTCTCGCAACGCTTGCCGAATTCATACGAAATGCCGACTGTAAGGCGCGATACCCAGTCGGTGTTCTTGTAAAAATCTGTTTTGATCAGGTTTATGTCGGCGAGATCGGGGCCGTCGACATGGTCGCTGAATATTTTTGTCATCGAGAATTCGATGAAAAGATTGATGCGTTCGCGAGGCTTGTACTTGAAGCCGAATGCCATCGGCAGGGTCGGCGCCACAGAGGTCTTGCCGCCGCTCGTCGCGATGCCGAGGCCTACGCCGACGGCGAGGTAGGGCGTCCAGCGCTTGAGGCGCTTGTATGTCTCGCCGATGCCGTATGGGAAGAAATTGGCCTCGCCGCGTACGTTCAGGTCTATTACGGTCGAGGTGAATTCATAGTGTGCTCCGTCGGGGAGTACGTTCGATATGTCGGCCGTATTGCCGCTGAGCGACTGCATGCCGAGCGATGCGCGCACGGCCCAGCGGGTGTCGATGATGTAGCGGCCGGCAGCATCGGCCGTGAAGCCGGGATGTCTGAAAGGGTTGGTGGAGTTGGCGTCGCCGATATAGCCGCTCATGCCGATGTTGGCGCCGAAGTCGAACTTATACGGCGCAGTCGGAGCCTGCGCGAAGCATCCGGGAGCGGCGCATGCGGCGGCAAGCGTCATGGCTGTGATATGTAATCGGATCGACGACATCAGTCGTTTATTCTACGGGTTTGAGACTTAACAGGTTGATGACTCCGCGCCATACGTTGTTCGACGTCTGCCCACTGTCGTTGACGCCTCCGAAAAGATAGATGTACGGAACTTTCCATGTCTCGCTCGGCACTTTTACGGCGG
>CAJJQT010000142.1 GCA_905193995.1 uncultured Porphyromonadaceae bacterium
TTTACCGAGCCGGACAGTTATATTTGAGATGTCTGATGCCTCATTATTTTCATTTGACCATTTCATGTCGTTTTGGTCAGGCAGATCTGCCTCAAAACATAGGCGGCCGCTACTGATGGTGAATCTGATGTCGGAATGCGAATTTTCGCCATCGATTTTGATTTTGTCTGTAAAGGCTTTGTCGTTTAGGAGGTTATGTCCGTTGATGTCGATACACTCGATTTCTATGTTGCATGATCTCGATCCCGCCTGGATCGGCGTATACTCATTATTATCGCATGAAGACAATATGAGGGCTGAGATAAGCGCGATGACGCTTATCCCGATGAATGTCTTTTTCATCAGTCAATCGGTTATTTTATTGTTGGACAGGATACTAAATCATCTGTCGGCGATGCGGCGTGAAATTGCCATATTTGTGGATGAACTTTCTTTGCCGTTTGAGCCTGTTATACCGACAAAGTCGCTGACTTCATTGGCGTTATCGGGAAGGGATATCGGTGAGAAAGAGATCTTTACTGTGTTGTCACTGACTTTTGTGAGTGTGTAACCGCATTCCTTGTTGACAAGAGTTTTATCTGTTCCCCACGACAGAAAAGTCACAATTGGGAAGTTGGTGCATTTGAGTGTGATTTCGCCTTTGTAGCCGGGCTTTGCCGAGATCTGTACCTGATTGTAGTAATCCGGAGTGTAAGCTGCGGTTATTTCCTCAGTATTGTAGTCTGCGAATTCCCATATCATGGGTATCGGACCGTCTTCGTGACAGGATGAGATGGAAATGACCATAAAAAATACTGCCAGTAAGGCTGATAAATTTTTCATATTACTGTTGATTTAATGTCTTTTTCAAGAAGTCGTTGAGTGATAGGGTATAGGTGGTGAGGGAGCGGGCGGCGACGGTGCCTGCGCCGGTGGATACGTTGCTGTAGCCCCAGATCGGTTCGGCAAAGCCCAGGTCGCCCAGGTCGCCGAGGATACCGGTGTCGCGCTGCCATACGTAAATGGCGCGGTCGTAGTAGCTTCGCGAGACAGAAGCGAGTGTAAGCGTGATGCAGCAGTCGTAGAGTTCCGGATTGAACTCGGGCGAGTTGACGGAGTAGGTGGCATTATTAAAATGCAGGTTGAGTGTATATTCACGGCCGGCGAACAGGTGGTCGGTGAAAATCATCCGGTCGACATCGTCATTGCCCATTACAGACTCGAACACGCCGATATGTTCCTTGAATATCGGTTCGGCATCGAAGTCGAACGTACCCGGCGAAAGGAAGGCATAGGGCTCGTGAGAGGCGTCATAATCACCGTCGACTACGTCGTAGCAGACCGGAGGCTTCCAGTCGCAGGCGAGCTGAAAGTAATCGTCAGCCTTATGCCGGTCGGCGATTGTAGCCCGGACCACGAGACTGAAGTCAACTCCTCCGGTCATTGGCCTGCCGGGCTCTCTCCACACGCTCAGCACTTCCGGAACGAAACTGACAGCTGAGAAGGGGACCGGTTTCGGCACGGTCACTGCCGCTTCGGCGCGGCCGTAGCGGCGGCTTTCGGCCACGATGCGGATTTCATCGCCTTCGCGCGGCAGGTAATCAGCCGGCACGGGTGTGCCGTTGGCATAAATTGTGACCGTGGCATCGTCTACAGCGTGGTCGAGCTCGGCGTTTTGGTCGCTGAACATCCACGTGTGCGTGACGTGTACCTCTATCGGCTCGCCGGCGGTGATGAGCGAGTTGATGCATAGTACAGGCGCTGTGTCGACCTTCGGGTCGAAATTCTCGTAGCAACCTGCCAGCAGGGAGGCCAGTGATAGTGTAAGTATATGTCTTAGAATTGCCATGTGTACGAAACTGAGGGGATTATCGGTAGCATACGGACTTTCTGAAACACCGGTCGGCCGCTGTCGTCGTATGTGCGGCGCACGGCCACGGTGTTGAGGTGGCAGTAGGCGTTGTATAAGCTGAAATTCCAGTAACCGCGGCTGTTGCGGACCGTCAGCGAAAGGTCAAGGCGGTGGTAGAACGGCAGCCGATAGTTGTTGATGCCGGTCTTCAGGGGTGAGAAATCGTTGTACCAGTCGTGCTCGAAGCCGGGCGATTCCCAGACCTGTGGAAGGAGGGTGAAGCGGTTGCCTGAATGCCCCGTCCAGGCCGCGCTCAGACTGACGCGGCCGCTGATCTTATAATTGAGCAGAATGTTGATTGTGTGGCGGTTGTCGAAGCGGGCCGGAAAGGTGCGTCCGCCGTTCTTGTCCGGAAAGGTGCGGTCGGACCACGCAAGCGTGTAGGCGATGTGACCGGTGAGGCGTCCGGCGGTCTTTTCGAATTTCAGGTCGAGGCCTTTGGCTGTGCCGCGGCCGCTGCACAGGCGGTCGGTCCACATTTCCATCGGCGGCTGCAGGTAGTATTCGTCGCGGTAGTCGACAAGATTGCGCATGCTCTTCCAAAATCCTTCGGCGGAAGCATTGAACTGCCCGTCGGGGGTCTGCCAGTAAACACCCGCCGATATCTTGTCGGCAGTCTGAGGTTTGAATTTACCGGTAATAGGTATCCACTGGTCGGTCGGCAGGGCAAGATAAGTCTGGCAAAGCTGGTGGACATATTGATTTGTGCGCGCGTATGCTACCTTTACGGCCCAGCTTTCCGACGGCCGGTAAGCCGCCGACAGCCGCGGGCCGATGCCGAAATGCGTGCGGCCGTCGATGCTGAACAGTGAGCCGTGGATGCCGGCGTTTACGCGGAAGCGGTCGGAAATGCGGTAGTCGTCCTCGATGTAGACATTCGCTTCGTTGGCGCGGTAGGCCACGGTGGAGTCGCGCGAGATGACGGAAGTACCTCCTGACGAGTAGGTGCGCGTCGTCCGTGCCGGAAGGAATGAATGGCGGGTGTATCCGGCGCCGAAACGGACCCGGTGGGCATCGGACGGATTCCAGTCGAAATCGCCGCGGAATATCCAGTCGTTTATGTTATTGTCGGTGTCGGTCACGGACCGGGCTGTATCGGCGACCCCGGATGCCGGTGTGCGGTCCTCGGAATAATAAACATGCTTCATGCCTGAAAAGAAACGTGTGTAGGCGGCGGTGAATTCGGCTGTCATGGACGTCCGCAGCCTGTAATTGAAGCCGGCCCGTGCCACCAGATTGCCCCAGTGCATGTCGTAGCGGTCGTCCTCGTACCATAAATTATAGCCCGAACCGCTGTCGCTGTCCTTGCTGCCGGTCTTCAGGAGGTCGTCGCCGAAGTAGACGCTGACGAAGCCAGTGGCGCGGCTGTTGAAGCGGTGGGTTATCTTTCCGTTCAGATCCATGAAGGCATAGCGGAAGCGTATCTTTTCGGTATCTGACGACGAGTTGGCGATTGCGAGAATCGGAGCCGAAAGAGCGTCGAACCAAGAGCGTCGCACAGCCAGGGAATAGGAGGTCCTGCGGCCGATGGGGCCGTTGAGACTCAGCGCGCCGGATGTCAGGCCGAGACGGAAGGAGCCGTTGCTGCGGTCGGGCGCCCCGTCCTTGGTGCGGACGTCGAGGTACGACGACAGTCGCCCGTCGTACTTGGCGGGAATGGAGGATTTGAAGAAGTCGATATAGCGGATGGCGTCGACGTTGAAGGCTGAAAACAGGCCGGCGAAGTGGTTGACCTGATACAGGGGCACATTGTCGAGCATGAACATGTTTTCGTCGGAGTTGCCGCCGTGGACGTGCATCTCGGCCATGCCTTCGGAGCCGCCGCTGATACCGGGCTGCATCTGCAGGGCCTTGAGCACATCGCTTTCGCCGAAGAGCACGGGCGTGCGCGCTATCTCGCTTCCCGAGAGCTTGCGTGCGCCGATCTCCGGCGTCTCGACCGCGGGCGCCTCGAGGCGCGACACTACGATGACTTCTTCAAGCATTTCGGGCGCGGCATAGAAATTCATATTGATCTGGGGAGCCGGAATTACCGGCTTACGGACGGGAGCGGCCTGACGTACCGGCCGTCGCAGGATTATGTTTTTCCCCCGGATTTCGTAGACTATGTCGGTGTTTTTGAAAATGACAGACAGGGTGTGCTCCAGTGATTTGCCGCGGACATCGACGGATACGCGCAGCCCCCGGAGCAGGTCGGAGGAGTATACGAAATTGAGGCCGGTCTGTTCGACGATCGTCCGGAACACCGTGGCGGCAGGCTCGTTGACAGCCTTGACGGTGACATTCTGCGCCATACAGATTGCGGCGACGCACAGCATCAGTGACAAAAATATGTGTCTCATCATTTTTCAGCTACGGTCAGTCGTGTACCCAGGATGTCGTTGATTACGGTGATAAGGTCGGTAGGGGTGCCCTCATAGTGGAGCGACAGCTCGAATTCTTCAGGCCGCTCGGGCAGATTATCTACCTTCACGCCGTAGACCGACTCGATTTCGGCAATTACATCGGGCAACGGAGCATTCTCGAAGTCAATGACTTTAACTACTGTCAGCGGGCTCGGGGTCATGGTGTCAACGCCTTGGACCGGAGGCTGCTCCGCGCGGTAGTCGCTGTAGAAGACTGCGGCTGCGGCGGATAGCGCGACAACGAGAGCGGCGGCTGCGGCAACCCTCAGGCGGCGCAGGGCTGCCGAAGGCCCGATACCCAGCCTGCGCCAGCCCCGTGAGGGTAAGAAAAGCCCCCGGCGGTAATGGCGGGCAATGAAATCTATTTCGCGGTTTTCCATCAGAAGTCGATACCCAGGCGGAATGAGAAATAGGCGCGCATGTGGCGGCGGGTGCCTATGTAGTGAATTTCATACGAGTCGGGGTCGGTCCAGGTGCCTTCGTAATGCTCGGCTTTGTATCCGGCAAGAGTCAGTCCGATGCCGAGATTGACCCCCATCTTGCCGCCCCAGTTGAAGCGGTATCCGACAGTGGGCGAGAAGTAGAGTCCGGTGCCCTCGGATACATTGGCTCCTATGCGCAGGTCGCCGAAAGGAGTGAAGCGACCGAACTGCAAGTCGGCGCGGCCCTGGACGAACAAGGGCACTATCCAGTTGTCGAGCTTGCCGCACCGCTCCATGCCCAGGCCTGCGCCGATGAAGAAAATCGGGTCGATCTGATAGCCGTGAGAAGTGGTGAAACCGGTGTAGAACGTAGTCTCACGCAGGGTAGTCATATTGCCGCTGATGTTGATTTCAGCAAATTTCTCCGAACGGACGCTGCTGCTCCACTCGAAGAAGCCGCGGTAGCCGCGGCGGGGCTGCCGCGCCTCTGTGGCGGCGGCAACAGCAAGAATTGCAAGTAGGCTTAAAAATGCTCTTTTCATGATGATGAATGGATCGTTTACACAAAAGATACATCATCACCGAAAAAGTCCTATGCGGAAAGCAAAAAAATTACAGAAAAGGCAGGAAAAACGGCTTGTGGCCGTCGGCGAGCGACTCGCGCAGGCGGCTGAAAGCCTTGGTCATCTGATTCTTGACAGTCTTGACCGATATGCCGAGGTCT
>CAJJQT010000143.1 GCA_905193995.1 uncultured Porphyromonadaceae bacterium
AGGATAAAACGCGTAGTTCTTGCGACCGTGGCGTTGTAATCTGATTTTTGTTGCCATTAATTGTTGTTAATTAATATTTTATTGGTCTTGCATTGTTTTGCGCTGCAAAGTTAGCACTTTTTTTTCGTTAATCCAAATTTTCGAGTCTCTGTATCAAAAAAATCCCCGCGTGACCTGAGGTCCGGCGGGGATTTCCGGTTAAAAACCAGAATTTCCTTATTGGGGGGGCAGGATGGCGTCGTTAGGACATACTGCTGCGCAAGAACCGCATTCGATGCAGGTATCCGGATCGATGTGGTAGATTTCGCCCTCGGAGATTGCTTCTACAGGGCACTCGGGCAGGCAGGTGCCGCATGCCACGCATGAATCTGTGATTACGTAAGCCATTGTTCTTTAAAATTTTAGGTAATTAATACGTATTAAATGAGTTTTACACTGCAAATTTACTCAATTTTTTTAATTGCCGAGTAACTTTCAGTATTTTTTACGGATTCTCGATCAAAAATTTTTCAGCGTCGAGCGCCGCACGGCACCCAGATCCTGCGGCAACGACCGCCTGACGGTAAATCGGATCGGCCACATCGCCCGCTGCGAACACACCGGGTACGCTGGTCGCCGTTGTCGGTGACTTCACTTTTATGAATCCGGCTTCGTCAAGGTCGAGCTGACCCGCGAAAAGGTCGGTGCTCGGCTTGAGCCCAATTGCCAGGAAGAATCCGTCTATGTCTATTTCATAAGTGTCCTCGCGGTCAGTACCTACGTGCTCGACTACTCTGGCTTTCTGCAGAGTATCGGTGCCGAGCAGTGCTACGGTATTGGTGTTGAACAGAATGTGTATCTTCGGGTCGGAGAGTACCCGCTGCTGCATGACCTTGGAAGCACGCAAGCGGTCCTTACGCACGATCAGATACACTTTCGAGGCGAGCGACGCCAGGTACAGAGCTTCCTCGCAGGCTGTGTCACCCCCGCCGACTACGGCAACAGTGCGGTTGCGGTAGAAGAAGCCATCGCATGTGGCGCAGGCCGAGACACCCATGCCGCGGAATCGCTCCTCATCAGGTAGCCCGAGATAGCGGGCAGTAGCTCCGGTCGATATGATAACAGTGTCGGCCTCGAACGTGTCGCCCGAGTCAAGAGTACCTTTGAACGGACGTTCGCTGAGGTTGATTTGCTTAACGAGTCCCGAACGCAGATCGGCGTCGAAGCGCTGTGCCTGTGAGCGTAGATCCTCCATGAGTTTCGGCCCGGTGACGCCGTCGGGATATCCCGGGAAGTTCTCGACATCAGTAGTCATAAGCAACTGGCCGCCGGGCGCGGGGCCTTCGATCACTACCGGGCGCATTCCGGCGCGTGAAGCATATATGGCAGCCGTATACCCGGCAGGTCCGGAGCCTATTATGAGGCATTTAGTCTTTATTTCTGACATGTTATCGCGTTTTGTGTTATGTTTTATCTTAAATCGATGATTTCGGAAGCCGGGTATCTGGTCTTGTCGTATGTAAAGGTCTTCGCAGCCGGACGCTTACCCTGTGTCACAGAAGTCACTGTAGCCGCCATGGTATGTCCGTTGCCGAGGGTTACTAAGACTTTGGATGGCATGTATGTCCTGGAGTCGATGGTAATGACTGCTTTGCGCACTGTCGCACTCCGGTCTTTGGCTGTCATCTCGATCTGAATGCCGTTGCCTGCCAGACGTTTTATATCATATGTCTTGCTGTAGAAATTCAGTATCGAAAACGGATTGCATTCCATCAGCTCTTCTGCCGTAGGATCGGTGATATTCAGCTCACGGTTGCTTTTGACATAAGTCCACTGGGTTACCCCATTGTACCATACGGCAATCTCAGGGCTTTCCATCATGAATTTTTCATGCGAGATCTTCATGGTGTAGTTGCTGCTGCTCCCTTCGGCGCTTAGCGTGAATCTGACGTCGAGAGATTCGGCGCTGTTGACCTTCGCAGCGCAGCGTGCGAGTACCTGCGCAGCAGTTTCGGCTGCCGCGGCACTTGCCGGGAAGAGTATAATGAAAAGTAGCAGTATATTATATAATGTGACACGTTTCATACCACACATAACGTTCATTCGGCTGCAAAAGTTTAGAGGGTCGCGAGGAGAGTTTCGAGCGCTTCGGGCGTCACGAGCACAGCCCTCGGCTTCTGTCCGTCGGCAGGTCCGACTATTCCGGCTGCCTCGAGCTGGTCCATGATCTTGCCGGCCTTGTTGTAGCCGATTGCGAAGCGGCGCTGCAGCAACGAGACCGAAGCCGTCGGATTCTGGGCAAGAAAACGCGCGCAGTCGTCGAAGAGCTCGTCGCGCTTCGAGAGGTCGACGCTTCCGGGGGCAATGGTGTTTTTGTCGCTTTCGGGCTCCGGCAGCAGATATGGGCTCGGATAGGCGGTCTGGCGGCTGATGAATTCGACGAGATTTTCAACTTCGGGGGTGTCGATGAACGCGCACTGCACGCGCTCCATCATCGAATTGTGGCTGAACAGCATGTCGCCCATGCCGATGAGCTGATTGGCACCGGGGCAGTCGAGGATAGTGCGAGAGTCGATGCTCGAGGAGGTGCGGAAAGCCAGGCGGGCCGGGAAATTGGCCTTGATGATACCTGTGATCACGTCGGTCGACGGACGCTGTGTGGCTATGATCATGTGCATGCCCACAGCGCGGGCTTTCTGGGCTATTCGTGCTATGTGGAGCGATATGTCCTTGCCGGCAACCATGATCAGGTCGGCGAACTCGTCGACGATGATCACTATGTAGGGCATGAAGCGGTGACCCTTCTCTGGATTGAGCACACGGCGGCAGAACTTGTCGTTGTATTCCTTGATGTTGCGTACACCGGCCTTGCGCAGCATTTCGTAGCGGTTGTCCATCTCGACGCAAAGAGCGCTGAGGGTCTGGAGAGCTTTGGAAGGCTCCGTGATGATAGGCTCCTCCTCGTTAGGCAGTTTGGCCAGATAGTGGTTCTCTATCTGAGAATAGAGACTGAACTCGACCATTTTCGGGTCGATCAGTACAAATTTCAGTTCGCCGGGATGCTTTTTGTAAAGCAGAGAGGCGATGATGCAGTTCAGGCCGACTGACTTACCCTGGCCGGTGGCGCCCGCTACGAGCAGGTGCGGCATTTTGGTCAGGTCGGCGATGAAAACGTCGTTGCTGATGGTAGCTCCGAGAGCCATGGGTAGCTCCATGCGGCAGTCGCGGTACTTCTGTGAGTTGATGATATTGCGCATCGACACGATCTGAGGCGTGCGGTTCGGCACTTCGATGCCGACGGTGCTCTTGCCTCGGATCGGCGCTATGATGCGGATGCCGAGCGCTTCGAGGCTGCGGGCTATGTCTTCTTCGAGGCGTTTGATCTGGGCTATGCGGACACCCTCGGCAGGCACTATTTCGTAAAGCGTGACGGTCGGTCCGACTGTGGCCTCGACGCGGGCTATCTGTATGCCGTAGCTCTGCAGGGTGTCAATGATCATGTTCTTGTTGTCCTCCTGCTCCTGCGGGTTGTATTCGTTCGTCACGGGGCGATCGATAAGCAGGTCGATGCCTGGGAAGCGGTAGTGGCTGAGTTCGTCGCGGATACTGTACGGCGACATGGCGAGGTGGGGGTCACTGGCATTTTCGTCGGCCTTTGCGTGGCTCTCGCCGAGGACTGCCGCGTTGATAATGAACTGCGGCTTCTTGCCGTCGGCTTCCGCTGCCGAGGCTTCGTGGGAGGGCTCTTCGTCGTCGATGGTAAATCCAATGTCTGTGACAGGTTTCTTGGCCGGTTCTGGTTCGGATGTCAGCGTCATTGCTTTGGGACGCGACACTTCTGTATTGGGAGCGGCAGCCGGGGCTTTGGAATCCGCTTCAGGCACTTCGGCTATGATGTGTTCGGGATGGCGCGCGCGCGATGCCGCGTCGCTCATTGCCTCTCTGGCCTTGGAGATGCGTCCGTTCATATTGCGGGCGATCGCCGTTATCTGCGTAAGGTACATTACTACAAGCAGGCCGATCAGCATTACCGACACTGCGTAGGCAAGCAGCGCGTCGCCATACTGCATCAGCCATTGGTTGATGTAGTGGCCGTGGTTACCTCCCCAGTTGATCGTGGAGTCGAGATTGTAGGTGAACAGGCCGAGAATGACTGATAGGGCTATGCCTGTGAAGAGGCACCTGAAAGTAAAGGCCCAGAATTTCAGCTTCATGATGCCGAACAGCGACAGCGCCATGCAGCCGAGATAGAAAACGAGTACAAACGAGCCGAGTCCGAGTCCGTTGACAAGCAGCAGGTGGGCAAGAGTGGCTCCGGCCGGGCCGCCGACGTTTTCGATGTGCTGCCCCGAGTCGACGATCTCGCGCGGTGACATTTCGTGCACGGTGCTTTGGTCGGCTATGCCCGATTTCAGGTAGCTGATCGAGACTATCAGCGTCACGACGCAAAGCACGGCCAGTATGACGCCGAGCATCATTCGTGTGCGCGGTGCGGTAAAAAATGCAACTGCCGGATTGATCTGCTTGCGGCAGCCTACCGGCTGAGAGGGCTTTTCAGGACGCTGAGAGGGTCGAGGTTTGCGGACAGTCCTTTTGGCCGTCCGATCTTCGGCTTTTGCATTCAGGGTGTCGATATCCAGAGGATTAACTGAGTTCATTGCAATAGGATATTGGGAGAGACTGATTTAGTTAAAGAGAGGCGATTTCGGCTATGACGGCCTTCGGATCATCGGCCGAGAATATTGCGCTTCCGGCCACAAGCACGTCGGCTCCGGCCGCTGCCAGATCGGGCGCATTGGCCGGAGTGACGCCCCCGTCGACTTCGATCAGGGCGTGCGATCCGCTGCGGTCGATGAGTTCGCGCAGACGGCGGATCTTGTCGAGTGTGTTACAGATGAATTTCTGACCGCCGAAGCCCGGACCGACATGAGAAGCACCATATCGACGTCGCCGATAATATCTTCGAGCATTACGACCGGTGTCGACGGGTTCAGCGTGACAGCGGCTTTCATCCCGGCGGCCTTGATGGCATTGACGGTGCGGTTGAGGTGTACGCAGGCTTCCTGATGCACGTTCATGATAGCCGCTCCGCAGTCGCGCACGGCGCCGATATAGTTCTGCGGATTCACTATCATCAGATGTACGTCGAGAGGCTTGTCGGCCAGCTCTGCGACGGCTTTGATGACCGGGAAGCCGAACGAAATGTTGGGGACGAACACGCCGTCCATGACGTCGCAGTGCAGCATGCCGGCCTCCGATTCATTGCACATGCGTACGTCGCGCCCGAGGTCAGCGAAGTTGGCGCTTAGCAGCGATGGTGATACGATCATAGTTTCACCTCCTTGTCCTTTTTGGGCGGGAACAGCAGCCGGTAAGCTATGAAGCCCACACAGATCACGCCTATGCCGAGCCCGATCATTGACAGGTAGCCGTTGTACTGCTCGACCTGGTCAAACAGATC
>CAJJQT010000144.1 GCA_905193995.1 uncultured Porphyromonadaceae bacterium
TCAGGAAGCGGTCGTTGTTCTTGAGTACCACGCTGTTGAGGTCGGCAAGGTTGAAGTATTCGCGCGGTATTATGACTGATGAGAAGAACTGGTTCTTGAATGCCACCCATTTGATGTGTCCTGTCAGCGATTCGGATTCGTCCTTGCCCGAGTTGAGATCTTCGGGGCTGTCGCCTACCAGTTTATAATATATGGCAGAGTTGCGTTCTTCGAATGTGCGGCCTTTTTCGTTGCGCGCCATGCCCGATAGCAGCGGTGGATGCGGGCAGCAGGACGGAGGCATTGTGCTGGACGAGCTCCATGCCCACCACGTACGAGTCCGGCGCCAGCGTGTAGCGTATGCCCCAGAAAGCGTCGTCGCCCAGCGGTAGAGTCATCATCAAGGTCGTGTCGTTCTCCATGACGGGCACAAAGTTGAACTCGCGGGTATCGAATCGCTGGTATTCGGTGGTGAATTCGAAGCTGTAGCCGTCGTCGGGGCCGCGGAAGAGCTCGATCGGGCCCGGGTTCTCGCCTACTTCGGTTTTGTAGTCTTTGAGGACGACCGACGAGATCATGGCGCCGCGCGAGCTGACTGTAACGCGGATTTTGTCGTTCTCGAGCACTGTCGTCGTGTCGGTGCCTCCCAGGCTTGGAGCCAAACCTTTGTATTTTTCGACACGCGCGTTGAGCCCTGTGACGGCGGCGATAGCCTGTGAGCGCAGGGCGGTGGCGGCCGTGTCGGGCGTGCCGAGTGAGTGGACTTCGAATGCAGTGTCGGCGGCTTTGACGGTGCCGCGCAGGGTGTCACCCGAGATGGTCAGGTCGAAGTCGGCGTTGCGGAGAGCCACGGTGCCGTCGGCGGCGGGTGTGCCGACGGTGCGGACTGCCTTGGCGAGCTGGGCCAGGGCCTCGGCGTCGAGCGAGTCGGCCGCGGCGGTCTGTGCCGGAGTGTTGTTTGCGGTGTTTGCGGTCGCGGGAGCAGTCTGCTGCTCTTCGGTCGGAGCGGGCTTGTTGCAGTACATGAAGCCGAAGAAGATGGCTCCCATGCAGATCAGGCCGTAGAGGGTGTTTTTATCCATTGGCAGGTGTTGTTGTCGGTTTTATGTAGGGTAAGGTCTATTTGTTGCGCGAGTGCTTGTAGTCTATGGCCGCCTTGATGAACGAGATGAACAGCGGATGCGGCGACAGCACCGTCGCAGAGTATTCGGGATGGTACTGCGTGCCGATAAACCAGCGCTTTTCGGGTATCTCGACCACTTCGACCAGATGCGCGTCGGGGTTCTCGCCGACGCACTGCATTCCGGCCTTCTCGAAGGCCTCGCGGTAGGCGTTGTTGAATTCGAAGCGGTGACGATGACGCTCGCTGATGTGCTCGCTGCCATAGGCAGCGGCTACCCGGCTGCCCGGACGCAGATGGCATTCGTAGGCGCCGAGACGCATGGTTCCTCCGAGATTGGATATGCCTTTCTGCTCCTCCATCAGGTCGATGACATTGTCGGGTGTCGAGGGATTCATCTCGGTGGAATTCGCTTCGGGGAGGCCGAGGACATCGCGCGCGAATTCGATGACCATGCACTGCATGCCCAGGCAGATGCCGAACGTTGGAATGTCATGCTCGCGGCAGTAGCGCAGGGCGGTGAACTTGCCCTCGATACCGCGCTGGCCGAAGCCCGGGGCTATGATGACGCCGTCGACCGCGTCGAGGTGGGCGCCGACGTTTTCGGGTGTCAGTTTCTCGGAATTGACGTATACGATCTTCACCTTGTGGTCGTCGTAGGTGGCGGCCTGTAGCAGGGCCTCGTCGATCGACTTGTAGGCATCCTGCAGATCGACGTACTTGCCTACCAGGGCTACGGTGACGCTTTCCGCGGCGTGGTCCATCTTGTCGAGGAAGGTCATCCACCGCCGCATGTCGGGCTCGCCCTCGGCGGGTGTGTGTGTCTTGCGCAGGATTATCTCGTCGACGTGCTGCTCGTGCATCTTAAGCGGCACACGGTAGATGGTGTCGACGTCGATCGACTGCACAACAGCATCGGGAGCCACGTTGCAGAACAGGGCTATCTTGCGGCGCATTTCAGGCGAAATGTGGTGCTCGGTGCGCAGCACGAGCAGGTCGGGCTGTATGCCCAGTTCCTGCAACTTCTTGACAGAGTGTTGCGTCGGTTTGGTCTTGAGTTCCTTGGCGGCGGCGATGAAAGGTACGTAGGTAAGATGTACGCACAGGCTGTCGTCGCCGAGCTCCCATCGGAGCTGACGCACGGCCTCGAGGAACGGCAGCGACTCGATGTCGCCGACTACGCCGCCGATTTCGGTGATGATGAAGTCGTAGTCGCCGGTATGACCGAGAGCCTTCACGCAGCGTTTGATTTCGTCGGTGATGTGTGGCACGATCTGCACTGTCTTGCCCAGATAGTCGCCGCGGCGTTCCTTGTCGATCACGCTCTGATAGATACGGCCGGTGGTGACGTTGTTGGCGCGGGTGGTCTTTATGTCGGTAAAGCGTTCGTAGTGGCCGAGATCAAGGTCGGCCTCGTGACCGTCGACGGTCACATAACATTCACCATGCTCATAGGGATTGAGCGTGCCGGGGTCGATATTGATGTACGGGTCGAATTTCTGTATTGTCACCCTGAAGCCGCGGGCTTTCAGCAGGCAGGCGATCGATGACGAGATGATGCCTTTGCCAAGAGAGGAAACCACGCCTCCTGTGACGAATATGTACTTGGTATTCACAATTAAATTGTTTTTTTAACGCGCAAAGTTACTAATTCTTTCTTAAATGCCAAAGACTGACGGCTGTGGGTCAACAAAAAATTATTAACTTTGCCGATGGAATATGGACACGACATCCCGCACTGGCCGCAGCATCAGGAATATGGCAGTGGCGCTGATATACTTCGGCGCCGCCACACTGCTGCAGTTTTTCTCGCGCCGCATATTCATCGACCGCCTCGGCGTCGAGGTGCTCGGCCTGAACAGCACGGCCTATAACCTTCTGCAGTTTCTCAATCTGGCCGAACTGGGCGTAGGACTGGCCGTGGGCTATGCTCTGTACAGACCGCTTCAGCAGAACGACCGGCGCGTTGTGGCTGAAATAGTGACAGTCCAGCGCCATTTCTACCGGCGTGTGGGCTTCGCGGTCCTCGGCGGGGCGGCGCTGCTGAGCTGTTTCTTCCCCTGGATATTCTCGGCCATGACTCTTCCGCTGTGGTATGCCTACGCTTCGTTCGGCGTGCTTTTGCTGTCGGCGCTGCTGTCGTATTTCGTCAACTACACGCAGGTGGTGCTTCAGGCCGATCAGAAAGTCTATGTCGTGACGCGGGCCACTCAGAGCGTCCAGCTCGTGAAGGTGACGGTTCAGATGGCCGCGGTGTGGTATCTGGCCAATCCGTACATCTGGTGGCTTGTCATAGAGGCCGCCGGGGCTGTCATCTCGGCTATCGTGCTTGACGTCGCGGTGCGCCGCCGCTATCCTTACCTGCGGCGCCCCGATATGCCGGTGGCGGAGCTGCTGCACAGGTATTCCGACATCCTTCGCGACACGCGCCGCCTGTTCGTGCACCGCATCAGCTATTATGCTCTCACACAGACATCGCCTGTCATCATCTATGCCTGCGTGTCGATGGCGATGGTGACGTATTACGGCAACTACATGATAGTCGTCATGGGGCTTCTTCTACTGCTCGACGCCGTCTTCAACGGCCTTCAGGCCGGTGTCGGCAATTTGGTGGCCGAGGGCGACAGGCCGCGCATACTTAATGTGTTCTCCGAACTGATGTCGTTGCGCTTCTTTGTCAGTTCGTTTTCGACAGCTGCGGTCGTGCTGCTCCTGCCGCCATTCATCGCCTTGTGGCTCGGCCGCCAATTTCTGCTGCCGACTGTTATGCTTGCGCTCATCGCCGCCGTGTTTGCTATCAATTCCTACCGTCAGGTAATCGATGTGTTTAAGATCGCCTGCGGCCTGTTTGCCGACGTCTGGGCCGCGGTGGCCGAGGCGGCGCTCAACATTGGCCTTTCGGTGGCCGGAGGCCTGATCTTGGGCCTGCCGGGTATTCTTGCCGGAGTGCTTGTGTCGCTTGTGGCTATCGTAATGGTGTGGAAGCCGCATTATGTCTTCCGCAGCGGGTTGCATGAACCGGTCAGGATTTATTGGAAACTGTTCGGCCTGCATCTGCTCGCATTGTTGCCGGCGGTGGGCGTTCTGCTGCTCGCCTTGCGTTTCGTCGGACTTGATCCATATGCCGGCTTCGGGCCGCTGCTGCTCTATGGTGCGTCTGTGCTGTTTCCGTTTGCCGTCGTGCTTGTTCTGGCGCTTTATGTCCTGGTACCGGGGCCTAAGTTGTTTATATCACGAATCAGACAGTTGCGGTCATGAAAGCTTATGTCGTGAATCTGCCCTCGGATGTCGGGCGTCGGCGAGCAATGGAGCGCGAGCTGGCCGCGACGCCGTTTGCCGACGCCGAGTTTGTCGAGGCTGTCGACGGGCGCCTTATGTCGGCGGCTGAGCTTGAGGAGGCTTTCGACTTTGAAGCGTACGGCCGACGGCGTGTCGGGCGGCCGCAGCCTGGCGAGGTGGGTTGTGTGCTTTCGCACAGACTTTTGTGGCGGCGTATCGCCGATTCAGGCGAACCGTCGGTAATCTTCGAGGATGACATAGCCTTCGACGGCGAATGGACTGACGTGCTCGAGTTTGCCCGGACTTGGCTGGCCGCTGACTCGCCCCGTGCGCTTCTGTTGCCCCGGCATTTCTTCTATACAAGGCTTGAACCGGCTGTAGGAGCGGGTCGCGTCGCCAGACCGATTCAGGGCTTCGGAACGGAGTGCTACATGATCAATGCGCCCGGTGCCCGGCTGCTGCTTTCGATTGGGCGGCCGTCGTTTATCGCTGACGAATGGGATTATTTCCACTCGCGCGGGCTCGGGCTGCTGGCATTCGTGCCGCACCCGGTCGCAGTCAACGCCCGCTTCGACAGCAACATCGAATCGCGGCACGACTGGCAATATGACTACGACGGCGCCGTCAGCACCGCCGCCAACTATCCCTGCCTGTTCGAATACACCAGGATACTGAACCGTATGCTCCTCCGCCGCCTCCACCTCCTGAAAATTTACCGCAAATCCCCCGTCCTCCGATGAAAGCCTACGTCATAAACCTCGAAAAAGACACCGACCGCCGTCGGGCTATGGAGCGGGAATTGACCGGTACGCCTTTCGCCGATGTCGAATTTGTGAAGGCAGTCGACGGCCGGCTTATGTCTGAGAGGGAGCTGAAAGAAGCGTTTGATTATGAGAAATTCGCGATGCGGCATATCGGGCGCCCGCAGCCGGGTGAAGTTGGGTGTGCGCTGTCGCACAGAACTGTTTGGCAGAAGATAGCAAAAGGAGACACGCCTGCGGTCGTTTTTGAGGATGACGTAACATTCGAGGGTTCATGGGA
>CAJJQT010000145.1 GCA_905193995.1 uncultured Porphyromonadaceae bacterium
GGGTTGTCGGTGAACATCTTCAGCGGGAACATCACGTTGCCGAGCACGGTCTCCGAGTCGAAGAGCGCCGAGCCCTGAAAGAGCATGCCGATTTCCTTGCGCAGGTCCTTGACCTGACCGGCATCCATCTGCAGCAGATCGCGGCCGTCGAAAAGTATCTGTCCGTGTTCAGGACGCAGCAGCCCTACGAGCGACTTCATCAGCACGGTCTTGCCCGAGCCGCTCTGGCCGATGATCAGGTTGGTTTTGCCGGTGTAGAAGGTGGCATCGATGTCGTGAAGCACCGTCTTGTCGTCGAACGACTTGGTCACGTTTTTAACTTCGATCATTGCAGCAGCAGTTTGGTGAGTAAGACATCAAAGAGGAGTATCAGGATAGAGGAGGCCACCACGCCGTTGGTGCTCGACTTGCCCACGTCGAGGGCACCGCCCTTGACGTAGTAGCCGTAGAACGAGGCCACCGACGCTATGATGTAGGCGAATACGACCGACTTGATCAGACCGTACCACACGTACCATTCCTGGAACAGGGCCTGCAGGCCGTAGACGAACTTCGATACCGTGATGATGTCGGTCAGCACGGCCACGAGCCAGCCGCCGACTATCGAGGTGGCCATGCAGATGATCACGAGCGCCGGCATGAAGAACACGAAGCCCACGATCTTCGGGAGCACCAGGAAGTTGGCCGAGTTGACGCCCATGATCTCGAGCGCGTCGATCTGCTCGGTGACGCGCATGGTACCGATTTCGGAAGCGATGTTCGATCCGACCTTTCCGGCCAGGATAAGGCACAGGATCGAGTTGGAGAATTCGAGCAGCACGATGTCGCGCGTGGCCAGGCCGACGGAGTAGGCCGGGATCAGCGGCGAAGCGATGTTGAGCTGCATCTGTATGGCGATCACCGCGCCGATGAACAGCGAGATGATGATGACAAGCGGTATGGAATCGATGCCGAGCTTCACGATCTCCTGGACGGTGCGGCGGAAAAACTCGCGCCACCGGTCGGGTATCGAGAATACACGGCGTATGAACAGGCAGTAGCGGCCGAATGTGGCCAGCGAGGATGTCAGAACCATATTCTAATTTTCTATTGTTTCAACAAAGGTAAACATTTTCCTGCAAACAGCAGTTCATGTTCTTCCGAAATTATACGTCATTGCCATCTTTGTCGGCAAATTTGCCAAAAATCGGCCGCGCCACATTGATTTTTCAAAACAAATCCGTAACTTCGCGCAAAGTTTTTCACAACGTCCAACATTATTACTTCAAGGATATGATTATAATCGGCATTGCAGGCGGCACCGGCAGCGGCAAGACCACCGTGGTGAACAAGATCATCCAGAGCCTACCGGCCGGCGAAGTCGCCGTGATTCCCCAGGACTCGTACTACAAGGACTCGAGCCATGTGCCTGTCGAGGAACGCGCGAAGATCAACTTCGACGAGCCCGGAGCGATCGAGTGGACCCTGCTTGTCGAACATCTTGAAAAACTGCGCCGGGGCGAGACGATACAGATGCCGACCTATTCCTATCTGACCTGTACCCGCCAGCCCGAGACCGTGGAAGTGCGGCCGAGCGACGTAGTGATTGTCGAGGGCATACTCGTGCTCACAGATCCAGTGCTCCGCGACATGATGGACATCAAGGTCTTTGTCGACGCCGATGCCGACGACCGCCTCATCCGCGTCATTGCCCGCGACTGCATCGAGCGCGGCCGCACGCCGCAGATGGTCATTGACCGCTATCAGGACGTACTCAAGCCCATGCACTGCCAGTACATCGAGCCCTGCAAGCGCTTCGCCGACCTCATCGTGCCGCAGGGCGGCTCCAACATCGTGGCCATCAACCTGCTGACCGACTACATCGACAGCCGTCTGAAAAAAGCCCACTGACCGACCTATGGCACTGCAATACAGACTCGACCGCAACAGGGATGAGAACGATCCCGTGCCCAATATTCTGAACCTCGAGGATCCTGTGGCCGCCGAACAGCGCGCTGTCGAGGACGCAGCCACCGAGGCCGACCTCGAAGGCGTAGACTCCGAGGAAATCCCCGCCGAGGATACCCGCATGGTGCTCCGCACCGACAATCTTGTCAAGAAGTACGGCAAGCGCACCGTGGCCAACCACGTCAGCATCGACGTGAAGCAGGGCGAGATCGTCGGTCTGCTCGGCCCGAACGGCGCCGGCAAGACGACCACATTCTACATGACGACCGGCCTGATCACGCCCAACGAAGGCCGTATATTCCTCAACGACCAGGACATAACCAAGGCTCCGGTCTACAAGCGCGCCCGCCTCGGCATCGGCTATCTGGCCCAGGACGCCTCCGTCTTCCGCAAGCTCTCGGTAGAGGACAATATCCGCGCCGTGCTGCAGCTCACCCCGACAACCAAGGAATACCAGCGCGAGAAGCTCGAAAGCCTCATCGCCGAGTTCAGCCTCGAAAAAGTGCGCAGGAACATGGGCGACCAGCTGTCGGGCGGCGAGCGCCGTCGCACCGAGATCGCCCGCTGCCTGGCCATCGACCCTAAATTCATCATGCTCGACGAACCCTTCGCCGGCGTCGACCCGATAGCCGTGGAGGACATCCAGAACGTCATCTTCAAGCTGAAGGACAAGAACATCGGCATCCTCATCACCGACCACAACGCGCCGCAGGTGCTTTCGATCACCGACCGCGCCTACCTGCTGTTCGAGGGCCGCATCCTGTTTCAGGGTACACCCGAGGAACTCGCGTCCAACCAGGTTGTCCGTCAGAAATACCTCGGCTCCAACTTCATCTACACGCCCCGCAATAAGTAAGAGCGTGCGCCGACGCAATAAACCGGCCTGATCTTCGTTATACATAAGATTAATTTTTGTATATGAAGATCCGACCGCTTATCATATTTCTCACATTTATTGCCTCAGCCCTTGGCGTCGTGGCTGCGCCTGTCCGCATCCTCGGCCTCGTCACCGACGAGAACAACGAGCCGATGGAGTTTGTCAGCGTCCACATCAAGGGCACGCAGATCGGCGCCACGACCGGCCTCGACGGCAAATATTCAGTATCCGTACCCGAGAACGACACCATCCGCGTGGTGTTTTCGTGCATCGGCTACGAGGATTCGATGCGGCGTCTGATCGACCCCAAGGGCGACGTGACGGTGAATGTGAAGATGCAGCCCAAGTCGTATGAGCTGACGGGCGTCGAAGTGACCGACATACAGAAGCAGACCGGAGCGCTGCAGAAGATCGACATAGGCTCGTCGCATATCACTCCTACGGCGTCGGGCAACGGGGTCGAGGACATCATCGGCACGATGGCCGGAGTGGCCTCGGGCAACGAGATGTCGAGCCAGTACAACGTCCGCGGCGGCACCTACGACGAGAACCTCGTCTATATCAACGGTATCGAGGTCTACCGCCCGCAGCTCGTCTCATCGGGCCAGCAGGAGGGTCTGAGCATCATCAATCCCGACATGGTGGGAGCAGTCAGCTTCTCGACCGGCGGCTTTCCGGCGCGCTACGGCGACAAGATGTCGAGTGTGCTCGACATCACCTACCGGCAGCCCGAGTCGTTCGAGGGGGCGGCGTCGCTGTCGCTAATGGGAGGCTCGCTGACGCTGGGGTCGTCGTCGCGGCGCTTCACGCAGCTCCACGGCATCCGTTACAAGAGCAACTCCTCGCTGCTCAGCTCGATGGATGACAAGGGCGAGTACGATCCGCGTTTCTTCGACTACCAGACGAACATGACCTACCGCTTCAGCGACAAGTTCGACGTGTCGTTCCTGGGCAACATCGCCATCAACAACTATAAGTTCATACCGCACAACCGCACCACCAACTTCGGCACCTCGACCGACGCCAAGCAGTTCAAGGTCTACTTCGACGGAGGCGAGAAGGACAAGTTCGAGACGTGGTTCGGCGCCCTGAGTCTGCGCTACAAACCTTCGAAGAAGACCGAATTCACGCTGCTGACGTCGGGCTTCCTGACCAACGAGCTTGTGGCCTACGACATATCGGGCGAATACTGGCTCGACCAGGCCGGCACATCGGGCGGCGGCAGCAATGAAGGTTCCGTAGGCGGTGAACTCGGAGTGGGCCGCTACCACGAGCACGCCCGCAACCGCCTGAAGGCATCCGTCTTCCAGGTCGCTCTGCGCGGCATGACCGGCATCAGCAACCATACACTGGACTACGGCCTGTCGTTCAACGCCGAAAACATCCGCGACCGCTCGCGCGAATGGGAGCTGCGCGACTCGGCCGGCTACTCGCTGCCGTTCGACCCGGACGCGCTCAAAGTGGTATATAACCTTGACTCGCGCCACGATCTGTCGTCGACCCGCATGGCCTTCTACGTGCAGGATACATACCGCCTGTCGACGTCGGCCGGCTACCTGAACATCAACGGCGGCGTGCGCATGAGCTACTGGTCGTACAACAAGGAATTCCTCATCAGCCCGCGCATCAATCTCGGCTTCGTGCCGGACCGCGCTCCGAAATGGGCATTCCGCTTCGCCACCGGCCTCTACTATCAGTCGCCATTCTACAAGGAATACCGGCGCCCAGTGTCGGATGACCTCGGCAATACGATCATCGAGCTGAACGACAACATCAAGTCGCCGCGCAGCCTGCAGTTTATCGCCGGAGCCGACTACACGTTCCGATCGTTCAACCGACCGTTCAAGCTGACGGCCGAGGCCTACTACAAGGCCATGTCGGATCTCATACCGTTTGAGGTCGACAACCTGAAGCTGACCTATTCGGGCGAGAATCTCACTGACGGCTACGCCATGGGCGTGGATTTCAAGCTGTTCGGCCAGTTTGTGCCGGGCAGTGACTCCTGGATCAGCTTCTCGCTTATGAAAACCAACGAGAAACTCAACGGCGTGAACGTGCCCCGACCGACTGACCGACGCTACGGGTTCGCTCTTTTCTTCACAGACTATTTCCCGAAATTTCCGCGTCTGAAATTCAGCCTGCGGGGCATATTCAACGACGGATTGCCCACAACGGCGCCGCGTCACGGACGCGACCAGGGCTATTTCCGCGCGCCGGCCTACAAGCGAGTCGACGTAGGGCTGTCGTACGGCCTCGTCACTCCGGCCGATGCCGAGAAGCGTCAGAGCGGCTTCCTGAGCCATTTCAAAAGCGTCTGGCTGGGCGTCGACTGCTTCAATCTGTTCGACATCTCGAACGTCAGCAGCTACTATTGGGTCACGGACGTCAACAACATCCAGTATGCCGTGCCGAACTATCTGACCCGTCGCCAGATCAATGTGCGGCTTTCGGTAGAGTTTTAAAACCAACGATGTCAATGTGCGCTTTTCATAAGTGACGTCGCTGCGCGACGAGCTTATGGTTTTTAAGGATTAGTGTCGCTATGTCATGGCGGGATCTCCTATTATCAGAG
>CAJJQT010000146.1 GCA_905193995.1 uncultured Porphyromonadaceae bacterium
TCTTGACCAGCGACAGGGGGATGTCGCCCTCATTGCCCGCCGACACCACGATGATGGCCTCCTTTGCCGCCAGGTCGAGGAAGCGGCTCATGGTCGACTGCGCCGAGTGCACGCCGGTGTTGCTGCCCAGCGACAGCGATATCACGCACGGCTGTTTCTTTTCATATACATAATCGAGAATGCGGTCGATGCCTTCGGCAATGAGACGGTCATACATCGAGCCACAGGCAGCCGCGATATCGGCCTCGTAGGCCACGCCGAGATAGGGATTGTCGACTGTCTCGACCGGCGACAGTTGCGAGTTCTTATACACGGCCGCTTCAAGCTGCCCTGCATAGCCGCCGGCCAGAATACCCATCGTATGGGTGCCGTGGAAAGTGGTGTTGTCGTCGGTCTCGAACATATAGATGTGGTCGCGGTCGTATTCGACACCGCTCCAGCCGTCGGGTTGAGAATTGTCGACATAGATATGGCCGAGATAGCCGATGCGAGAGCTGCCGTCGCCGTTCTTGAAATTGATGTGGTTCGGGTCCATGCCGCCGTCGAAGATGCCGGTGATGACACCCTTGCCGGTATACGGATGGTCCAGCTCCAGACCGCTGTGAGCCTTGGCTACACCGCCCGAGACTCTCGCGCGGTTAAGTGACGGGCGCCTCAGCTGTGAGATCTCGAGTCGCGCCACGCAGTCAAGGGCTGCCACCCGTTCGAGATCGGACGTTGCCACCGACGCGAGCGCTATGTCGCCGCGCACGCGCGACACGGCCACTCCCTCGGCCCGCAGATCGTCGGCCGTAGCGCCCGGGGCAAGCGTGATCATCGTCAGTGTGTGTCCTGCGGTCTGTCCGGCGACGGCCTGCGCACGCATAGGCGTGTGCTGCATTGCCTGCTGGCGCCGAAGCGCCATGCGGTCGGCGAGCGACAACTGAGCCTGCATGCCGGCGACTGCAGTCGCGACCAATGTAGCTGTCAGTAGTAGTTTTTTCATTTTACTTGGTAGTGATTGGTTTATGAATCGATAGGTTACGGAAAAAATCGAAAAACATGCCGTCACAGGCCACCAGGGCCGCGACGGCATGTTGATCTGTGTTATCGGTGTCGTCTCTTGGGAGTCACCGCCCGTTTCATTTTACGGTCACCTTCTTGCCGGCGGTGATATAGAGACCGGCAGGCAGATTGCCCATCGTGCTTTTGGTGCCGACCTTCACGCCCTGCAGGTTGTAGACTGCGGCGTCGGTCTCCGCGTCGGCTTCGATGCCGGCGATATCCGACAGTTCGGTAACTGTGACGGTCGTGTTGCCTTCGACGATGAACTGGAATGCACCTGCCTCATTGGCTTTCAGTTCCGCGCCGTCGACCTCGACTTTCACGAGCTTGCCCTCGGCCGGAGCGATGTTGACCTGCGTGCCGGGGAAGTCGGTGAAGCCTGCCTCCCAGTCAGCCACCTCGGTGATGATATTGCGTACTACGCTCACCTGAGGATTGCCGTTGGCTTCGAAGGTGACAGTGCAAGGTTCGGGGTTGCTCTTGACAAAAGCCTTGGCCACGTCGCCGTCGTTGAAGTTGTAGGTCCAGTATGTGCCACCCTCGTAGTAGGGAGTCTTCTGTTCACCATTGACATACAGGCTGCCGACACCTAAAGGTCCGCCTGCCCACGTTATCTCATAGGGATTGAAGCTGTCGGTGAAATTCACGATATTGTAGCCGTTGTCGATAGTGGCGCTGTTGCGCTCCGAATTCGACAGACGGAAATAGTACATCGCGGCGCTCTTGTCGTCGACCCAGAAGACGAACGACTTGTCCAGAACAAGTTCCTCGATGATGAAGTTAAGCTCGAAGCCTTCTTCAACGTTGACCGAAGAGTTGGTGATGGCATTGCCCTGGCCGTCGGTCACGGAGACGATCTTGTAGGCCGGGTCAACCTTCCATGCCACTACGGCATCCTTCTCGGAAACGCCGATCTCGTTGCGGCCCTTCTGCAGCGTGATGATGTTCTCTTCATTCTGGTAGCCGTCATAGAGGGTTATGGCCTCAGGAAGCTCGATGTTGATAACACCGTTGATCTTGCCGTAGGGATGAGCCTCGATCTTCACGACTGTATTCTCTGCGGGCGAGAGCGAAATCGTGCCGTAGAAATACGACAGGTCATAGGGCGCACCGTTGAGGAAGACATTGTCGACCTTGTAGCTCGAATTCAGCTGGACCTGAATATTGTCGCCGGCCTGTGCCTCGATCTTATTGTCTGTGACATCGCCCTTGTATGCATAGTTTATGGAGTACGACTGCACCAGGCCCGGGCAGTTTTCGGCATCGTATTCGAACGTTACCGTCACAGGGATGTCGGGATAATTGGCCTCGACCTCAATATTGCAGCCTTCCGTCAGGGGCACCTCGATGGTATAATCGGAAGTGGACACCGCCACGCCGTCGACCTTCACCGAGTAAAGATTGCGCTCGGAAGTGGACATCAGGTAGAGTGATGTTTCCACCTCGGGATTGAACTTGTAGGTGTTCGTACCCTCGAGCAGATTCAGATTTGCCGAAGTGCCGGCGTACATTGCGGTCACCTTGGTGGGTTCGTCTACCGTCATAGTGAATGAACCGGTGCGCGATGCTTCAAGATTGATGGTCTTTACAATGAATTTCTTGCCGTCCCAGTCTGAAGCGCTGCCGTAGTAAGATATGTACCAGGTATTGTCATAGTACGACTGCGGAGTACCGGCATCGTTGGTGATCGACGAGAAAGCGTAGCCGTCGGCCGCGCTGACCTGCAGACTCGAATACATCTCGAGCGTGAAAGTGTTCTCGCCTTTGGTGACGGCAACGGGGGTAGAATAATCCTTGAGGACGGTCACTGCGGCCGGATCATCGAAGTCGATCGTAAACGATACCGACTCCTGTGCGCCCGCAGGCATTGCGAACACTGAAGCTAACAGCATCGCAAAAAAGAAGTAAATATGTTTCATATGCACATCTGTTGGAAATAAAACGATACAAATTTTGTTCTTGAAGCTTTTTCGCAGTGCAAAGTAATAACTTTTCGCCGAAACGTACAAATTTTATTAACGGTTTTTTACCAATCAATACATTTTTCTTCAATTTTGTAAGCCGGCACATACGATTTTGCACTTTCGCAAAGTTTTCTTACCTTTGCAGGTCTTAACTACCGTTAGATTATGAAATTTGACTTCAAGACATTCTGGAACCGTCACCCCGTCTGGTCGGCCCTGATTATTATTGCCGTCAGCACCCTGATTCTGGCACTTATAGCCCTCGGCTTCCTAAATCTGTGGACGCGCCACGGCGCCGTGGTCACCGTTCCCGAGATCAAGCATATGCCATACGCCGAGGCCGAGGCGATCCTCGAAGACAATGGACTCCACATCGTCATTTCCGACTCTATCTACGACAAGAAATTTGCCCCCGGCACCGTAATCGAATGCGTACCCAAGGCCGGACAGGTAGTCAAGGATGGCCGCGACATATACGTTACCATCACCTCGTTCTCGCCCAAGCACGTCACCATATCCAGCCCGATCGTCAACGTATCTTCGCGCCAGGCCATATCATACCTTTCAGCTCTGGGCATCAACGGCATCCGCCTCGTCAGCGTTCCGTCGCAGTACCCCGATCTCGTCGAGCGCGCTCTGGTTGGCGGCAAACCCGTCAGCGTAGGTTCGGTAATCTCGGTCGACGCCACCGTCGTACTGGAAGTCGGCACATACGTCGAGCCCGAGCCCGTGGACGCCGCATCTGACTCACTTCCGGAGGCCGAGCAGGCTGTCGCCGAGGATCTCGGCCAATCGCAATATCTCGACATATGACCGACGACAGCCTTATGCCGGACTGCGAGCCGGACGATATGCCCTCGGCCGACGACAGCCGCGTCGTCATAATCGACGGCGACAGCGAACGCGAGCTCTACGAGCACTTCCGCTTCGTGGCCGACAAAGGTCAGGAATTGCTTCGGGTCGATAAATTCCTCGTTGCGCGCCTTCAGAAATCGTCGCGCAACCGCGTGCAGCAGGCCGCCGAAGCCGGATGCATACTCGTCAACGGCCGCGCCGTCAAAAGCAACTACCGCGTCAAGCCCGACGACATCGTGCAGGTTGTCATGGACCGTCCCCGCTACGACTTCGAGGTCGTGGCCGAAAACATTCCGCTCGACATCGTCTATGAGGACGACACGGTGCTCGTTGTCAACAAGCCCGCCGGTCTGGTCGTGCATCCCGGCCACGGCAACTATTCAGGCACACTCGTCAACGCTCTGGCCTGGCATTTCAAGGACAATCCCGACTACGACGTCAAGGACCCGCGCATGGGTCTTGTACACCGCATCGACAAGGACACATCGGGGCTGCTCGTAGTGGCCAAGACACCCGACGCCAAGACCGATCTCGGCCGTCAGTTCTTCAACAAGACTACGCGTCGCGAGTACGTGGCGGTCGTATGGGGACGGCCTGACCCGCCCGACGGACGCATCGAGGGCAACATCGACCGTGACCCGCGCGACCGCCTCCGCATGGCAGTCTTCCCCGAAGGCGACCGAGGCAAGCATGCCGTCACACATTATTATACTGTCGAGAATCTCGGCCACGTCAGCGTAGTGAAATGCGTGCTCGAGACAGGCCGCACCCATCAGATCCGCGTCCATATGCGGCACATCGGACATCCGCTGTTCAACGATGCCCGCTACGGCGGGGATCAGGTACTTCGCGGCGTTCCGTCGGCATCATACAAGGCGTTTGTAAAGAACTGCATGAATCTCTGTCCGCGCCAGGCCTTGCACGCCCGCACACTCGGCTTCCGGCATCCGGCCACCGGCCAGGAAATGGACTTTTCCGCACCCGTTCCGGCCGACATGGAGGCTATGATCGCCCGCTGGCGGGCATACTCCACTAAGAATCCCTGACAAAAATCAGTCGTAGGCCTTGCGTGAGGCGTCGATGCGCAGCAATATGAACAGCAGCAGCGTGAAGCCCCACAGTGACGACCCGCCGTAGCTGAAGAACGGCAACGGAATGCCGATCACCGGACACAGGCCGATCACCATGCCTATATTTATGCAGAAGTGGAAGATAAAATACGACGCCACGCAGTAGGCATAGACACGCCCGAACGGTCGCGGCTGCCGCTCGGCTATCGAAAGGATCTTCAGCACAAGCGCCAGATACAGACCGATGACCACAAGTGAGCCTATGAATCCTTCTTCCTCGCCTATGGTGCAGAAGATGAAGTCGGTGTGCTGTTCGGGCACGTATTTCAGCTTGGTCTGCGTGCCGTTGAGGAAGCCTTTGCCTTTGAGTCCGCCAGAACCGATGGCAA
>CAJJQT010000147.1 GCA_905193995.1 uncultured Porphyromonadaceae bacterium
GTAAAGCGGAATACAAGAGAACACGACCTGTGCTGTCGCTGACCGCGGGGCATTGCGATGATTGTATTCTCATCGGCCATAATCACTTTCCTCACGGCTTTAGGAAGAGTGTGAAGTCAAATATGAAACGAATCAGGACCGCGGTGCTAACGACTGCAGTCCTGATTTGTGTGTTGTAAAGGGATATTATTTGCGGCCGAAGAGGTTCTTGAGGCCGTCCATGTCGAAGGTGAGGGTGAAGCGGAGGGTCTGGTCGAGGGGCGACGACTGGGCCGTGGCGAGCATGTAGGAGGCGTCGAGGCGCACTACGTTGAGCGAGAAGCCGGCGCCCGCGGCGAAGTACTGGCGGTTGCCCTTGAATTCGTTCTCGTAGAAGTAGCCTGCGCGGAGAAAGAACTGGTTGTTGTAGGAGTACTCGGCGCCGAGCGACCATGTGATCTCGCGCAGCTCCTCTTTGAAGCCGCCGGGGGCGTCGCTGAACGACTTGAAGATGCCGGTGAACGAAGACATGTTCTCCCAGTCGGCGAGTGCGTCGGCATATTCGGCCTGCCCCTCGGGGGTGTCGGTGTCGTAGTCGGCCTGACGCGGACGGGCGGGCACGAGCAGCTTGTTGAGGTCGAGGTTGATGGCGAGGTTGTGGTAGTCGGCCAGCGGGAAGGTGAACGAGGTGCCCAGGCGCAGGTTGGTGGGCAGGAACGCGGGGTTCTCGCCGTCGTTGTATGCGACTTTCGTACCGATGTTGGAGATGTTCCAACCCCAGGCCCACTGGCATTCGTTGCGTCCTACCATGGGATATGTGACGAAGTAGCCGGAGATGTCGGCCGAGAAGGCCGATGCTCCGGTGGTCTGGTCGCCGGCATATGAGTCGGAGAAGCCGAGGTCGGAGTAGATGTAGCGGAACACGACGCCCATCGAGAATTTCTCGGAGAGCTTGCGGGAGTAACCGACGTCGACCGACATTTCATAGGGGTTGAGCGACTGTGTGATGTCGTCGATGCCGTTGTTGGAGGTCACTTCGCCGAGCGAGAAGTAGCGCAGCGAGGCGCTCAGGGCCTGGTTGTCGGCCGAGCCGATCTTCCAGTAGCCCGAGAGGTTGGCCAGAAAGATGTCGTTGACGAGTTTGCGCAGCCACGGTGTGTAGCTGAGCGAGACTGCGGCGGTGCTCCAGGCGAAAGCGTACTTCGACGGATTCCAGAACTGCGAGTTGACGTCGGGGTCGGTGGCTGCGCCGAGGTCGCCCATGGAGGCGCCGCGGGCGTCGGGGGCGATGCCGAGCGACGTCACGCCGGTCTGGATGGGGTTGAACTCGTTCTTCTGGGCGAAAGCGCCGGCTGCCGCGAGCGTTATTGCGAGGAGCAGAGATATTATGCGGTATTTCATATTCAGAAATGATTGGCCTTGTTATAGCATTACTATTCTATAACTCGCATTTTGCCGATTTATTGCATCGACACCGCATTTTTTTCGCCTGCCAGGGCGCCGGCAGGTATCAGTCCTGATAGTTGGCGAGGGCGTCGGCGAGCTCGCGCTTCATGCGCGCCCGCAGCTCGGCAGGTTCCAGGACGGTGATGCGCGGGCCGTGCGACAGGAGTTCCTCGACGAAATCGTCGGTGATGCGGAGCCACATAGTGAAGAGCGAATAGCTGTCGGACACGGTCTGATACTGCGAATGGTGCAGCGGCAGGGCGGCGAAATACTTGGCCTGGCGCGAGTCGACCTTGAGCACGACTTTCTTCACGTCACTCTGGGTCACGACTATGCCATATGAGTCCTTGAAATAGGTAGCGGCGTCGAAGCCGGGATCGGGCGTGAAGGTGTCGTTAAGAGCCGTGACGTCCTTCATGCGGTCGAGGGCATAGGTCTTGATGCGGTCTTCGGCCGGTACGCGGCCCACGAGATACCAGCGCTGCTTGAACAGGCGCACGAAATAGGGCTCGACGGTCACAGCCTTGGGGAGCACGCGCGTGTATGGGTGGTAGCTGAAGCGGACGGAGTTGTTGCGCTTGATGGCGTCGATGATGATGCCGAGGTACTCGCGCGCCGACGGTATCTCCTCGACGAATATGCGGTCGGAGACTTCGCGCGAGTCGGTGAGCAGGCGGTTCATGCTCATGGCGTTGAGCATCCAGTTGGCGATGCTCTCGCGCTGTGAGCTGTCCTCGGCTATATAGTACTCGTAGGTCGACTGGTCGCACTCGATGCGGAGATTGAAGAGCTGCTCCACCATGTCGCGGTAGTTGTAGAACGTACGGCGCGACAAGGGCGAGCCGTCGCTCAGCGCGGAGGACAGCCACAGCCGGTCGAGCTCGCCGCGGGTCAGCCGCTTGTAGCGCCGGAGTGTGTCGACGAGCCACACGCACCGGTTGATCGTCTCGCGTGCCATCAGCTGCGCGTGGCGGCCTGCTGCAGGTCGGGGGCCGCGGGCGCCTTGGCTTTGGCCGTCGAGAGCAGTTCAAGGCCGATGAAGGTGATGAATGCGTTGAGCAGCAGCAGCTCGAAGCTCGTCTGGTAGCCGAAGAAGTGGTTGAGCGCCCACTGGATGCACCACGACAGGGCCGGAGCGGCGACGCACACGGCGGGCACCCAGCGGTCGCGGACGGGCTTCTTGCGGAACATGCCGTAGACGAACAGGCCCAGGATCGGGCCGTAGGTGTACGATGCCAGGGTGTACACGGCTGAAATGGCGTCCTCCTCGCTAAGATAGTAGAAGGCGATGATCACGAGGCCCATGATGGCCGACATGGCCATGTGCACGGCCTTGCGCGTGCGGGTCAGGCGCTCGGGGGGCTGCTTCTTGTGCGCGCCGAGGATGTCGACCGTGAACGAGGTGGTCAGCGACGTCAGAGCCGAGCCGGCGGCTGAATAGGCGGCGGCGATCAGACCGAGCACGAACAGTATGCCGACGATGATCGGCATCGACGGATGCGTGGCCACCATGCCGAAGATCTCGTCGGTCTTCTCGGGCAGGGCGATGCCGTTGCGGTCGAGGAAGATGACCAGCAGGGTGCCAAGCAGCAGGAACAGGGCGATGACGAAGAACTGCATGATACCGCTGACGATCATGTTCTTCTGGCTCTGGCGCGAATTCTTGCACGTGAGGTTGCGCTGCATCATGTCCTGATCGAGGCCGTTGGTGGCTATTGCCATGAACACGCCGGCCAGGAACTGCTTCCAGAAATATGTCGCACCCTTGGGGTCGTCGAAGAAGAACATCTGCGACGTCGGATGGTCGCTGATGGCCGATACCATCTGGCCGAACGAGAATCCCAGGTTCTGCGCCACGAAGTAGATGCACAGTATCACGGACATGATCAGGCAGAAACTCTTGAGCGTATCGGTCCAGATCAGCGTCTTGACGCCGCCCTGCACGGTGTAGAGCCATATCAGCGCGATGGTCACAATCACATTGAAGATGAACGGTATGTGGAGGGGAGCGAATACGAGCAGCTGCAGCACGGCGCAAACCACGAAGAAACGCACGGCCGCACCGAGCATCTTCGACACAAAGAACATCCAGGCGCCGGCGCGGTAGGTGTTAGTGCCGAACCGCTCCTCGAGGTAGCCGTAGATCGATATCAGGTTTTTCTTATAGAACAGGGGCACGAGGACGAATGCGATCACGAAATAGCCCACGATGAAGCCGAGCACCATCTGCAGGTAGGCGTAGCCCTTGCCGACGACCATACCTGGGACGGAGATGAACGTCACGCCCGAAATGGCCGCTCCTATCATGGCGAAGGCCACCACCGGCCACGGTGCCTGGCGGTTGCCGGTGAAGAAGGTAGAGTTGTCGCTTCCGCGCGACGCAAAGTAGGATATCGCCATCAGCAGCGCGAAATACCCTACGATCGTGATGATTACAATTACAGGAAGTGACATGGCTTATTCGGCGTAAAGTAAGTAAGGCTTGCGCTGCTCGCGGAAGCGGCGTACGTCATCGGCCCAGGTGGCCTTGATCTCGGCGGCTGTCTTGCCGTCCATGATCATTCCGCGTATGTCGCCGCGGCCGATCAGCTTCTCGAAGAAAGGAGTGAAGAACTTCTCGCCCAGCCCGGTGTGCTGATAGGCGTCGATAACATAGCTCAGGTCGAGGCCGTCGGCTATGACAGCTTCATCGTCGAGGCCACGCAGATCCACTCCGTAGCACTCCACGTCGAGCAGCGGCGGATTTTTCGCGCCGGGAACGCTGCGGGGCGTGAACGTGAACACTTCTCCTTCAGCCTTGTAATCGGGATGACCGTAGATCTCGAACGGCGCGTCGGTGCCGCGGCCGAGGCTCACCGGAGTACCCTCGAAGTAGCATGTCGACGGATATAGATATATGGCATGGTTCGTGCGCAGGTTTGGCGACGGAGCGATGGGCAGCACGTAGCGTGTCCGGTGCGTGTAGCCCTCACAGGGTATCACCTCGAGCGCCAGATCACGGTCGCTCTTGAGCCAGCCTTCGCCCTTGATCATCAGCGCGAGCTCGCCCAAGGTCATACCGTGGACGACCGGAATGGGCAGGCGTCCGACGCCCGACTCGTATTTCATGTCCATGATAGGTCCGTCGACTGTCATGCCGTTGGGATTCGGACGGTCGAGCACCATGAATTCCTTGCCGGCGTTGGCGGCGGCGTTCATCAGATCAAACATCGTGCAGTAATACGTGTAAAAGCGCAGACCTACGTCCTGGATGTCGCAGACGATCACATCGAGTCCGTCCATGACTTCGGCCGACGGACCGCGGCGCTTTCCGTCGTAGAGCGACGCGATCGCGATGCCTGTCTGCGGGTCGACGCTGCTGCTGACGTGCTCACCGGCATCCGCGCTGCCGCGGAAGCCGTGTTCAGGTGAGAAGATCGTCACAACGTTCACACCGTTTTCGAGCATGAGGTCCAGCGTATGCTTGTCGCCGACCATACCGGTGTGATTTGAAAGGAGCGCCACTCGCTTGCCTTCGAGCTTCGGTACATATTCGCCCGTCCGTGCCGCGCCGACAGTCACTTCCGCGCTTGCCGCAGCCGCCGAGCCGAGCATCAATAACATTACTGTAACAAATAGTTGTTTGATATTCATGGTTTTGGATTTATTGTTAGCTTGCTTTGACGCATGTTCGCTTGTTTTGCAAAGGTAGAGAAAAGGGGCGAACCACCAAACTTAAATTCATTTAATAGGTATTAACGTATATTAAATTACGAGGAAAGTTTTGCAGAAACAAAACTTCTTCTTAACTTTGCATCACACAAACGGGGTATTAGCTCATCTGGCTAGAGCGCGACACTGGCAGTGTCGAGGTGAGCGGT
>CAJJQT010000148.1 GCA_905193995.1 uncultured Porphyromonadaceae bacterium
TTCAATTTCCTGAGTCACAGACGCTGACCATCGGTTCTGGCCCCGCCCCCAAAGATGCTCGAATTCGATTTCGGGACTGGGCGCCATATTTTCGGCCTGCGCCTCTTCTTGCTCTGCTTTTATAGTAATAACGCGGCTGCTAATGGTACCGTCGGCTGAAAGGATTTTTTCTATCACTTCGTTTAAATGAGACTGTGCAGATATTTCAGGCTCCTCGGCAAGGGCGATCGCCGGCAGCGCCAGCAGCAAGCCGATCAGTATTTTGCGTATCATTTCTTCTCCTTTCGGTTTATGAGGCGGTATACCGCCGGGATTACAAATACGTTGAGAATCGTCGAGGTGACGAGTCCGCCGAGAATGACGGTGGCGAGGGGCGACTGGATCTCGTTGCCGGTCTTGTCGCCGTTGATTGCCAGCGGGATGAGCGCAAGCGCCGAGGTCAGCGCCGTCATCACGATCGGCAGCAGACGGTCGCCCGAGCCGTGCATCACACGCCGGTCAAGGTCTTCGCCCTCGGCCTTCAGTGAGTTGTAGCGGCTTATGAGCAGCATGCCGTTACGGGTCGTGATGCCCAGCAGCGAGATGAAGCCGATGATGGCCGGAATGTTGAGCTCGCCTCCTGTGAAAACGAGTATGAACACGGCTCCGATCATGGCCAGCGGAATGTTGAGCAGGATGACAAGCGACTCGGTCCAGTTCCTGAACTGGCCGTAAAGGAGCATCAGCACTACCAGCAGGGCGCACAGCGACGTGAGCAGCAGCGTACGCGAAGCCTCGGCCTCGCTCTCGAACTGTCCGCCGTAGGTGATGTAGTAATTGGGGGGCAACTGCAGCTTTTCGTCAACGCGGTGGCGGATATCCTCGACCACGCCGCGGAGATCGCGGCCGTCGACATTGGCCGATATGACCAGGCGTCGCTTTACATTCTCGCGGTTGATAGTGTTCGGGCCGGCCTTCGACGATATTTCAGCCACGGCCGACAGCGGCACTTTGCCGGAAGGCGAGTCGAGCATGATATCGTCGATGGCATCGAGCGTCGAGCGCGAGCCCGGATTTGCGATCAGCACGATGTCATATGGCAGGCCGCCTTCGTAGACCTGCGACACGCGGGTACCTGAAATCGTAGTGGAGATAGCGCGGCTGAACTGTCCCATGGTGATGCCGTAGCGTGCAAGCAGCTCGCGCCGAGGCTTGATCACCAGCTCGGGGCGTTCGACCTGCTGCTCAAGGGTGACGTCGACCAGTCCCGGGACGCCCTTAACGGCCTCCTTGAGTTCCGTGCCGAGGCGGTAAAGTTTCGAGAGGTCGTCGCCGAATATCTTGATGGCTATATTGGCTTCGGTGCCCGAGAGCATGGCGTCGATACGGTGCGAGATGGGCTGGCCGATCTCGACATTGACACCGGGCAGCTCAGTCAGACGCGAACGGATCTCGCGCACCATCTCGTTGCGGGTGCGGTCTTTCAGTTCATAGGGGACGTCGAGTTCGCTGACGTTCGAGCCGAACGAATGTTCGGCCAGCTCGGCGCGGCCGGTCTTACGCGACACTGTCTTCACCTCGGGAACCGACATGACGATCTCCTCGGCGATACGGCCGATTCGGTCGCTTTCCTCAAGCGACACACCCGGAAGTGTAGCGATGTTGACTGTCAGCGAGCCCTCGTTGAACATCGGCAGGAACGAGCGGCCGAGCGTGAAGAACAGACCGACGGCGACAGCAAAAAGCACGCCAACCGAAATGAGCACTGCCCGGGTGTGCTTAAGGGTCCAGCCCAATGCCGCCAAGTATGACTTACGCAGATGGCGCGTGGCCCACGGATCGCGGCTCAGCTCGCTCTCCTCCTTCTTGTCGGAAGTCAGCAGGTACGAGCACAGCACCGGCGTGAGCGTCAGTGCCACGACCGTCGAAGCCACCAGAGCCACGATGAAGGCGACGCCTAAGGGAATGAGCAGGCGCCCCTCCATGCCGTGGAGAAAGAACAGAGGCATGAAGCTCGCTATGATGATAAGCGACGAGTTGAAGATAGGCATGCGCACCTCAGCCGAAGCCTCGTAGATGACCTTCAGCACGGGGCGCCGCTCGCCACGCGGCAGCCGCCGGTTTTCTCGCAGCCGCTTGTAGACGTTCTCCACATCGACTATGGCGTCGTCGACGAGCGAACCGATGGCGATGGCGATGCCGCCCAGGCTCATCGTGTTGATGGTGTAGCCCATGAAGTGGAGGATAAGCACCGTAATAAGGATCGACAGCGGCAAGGCAATGACCGACACGACGGTCGTGCGTACGTTCATCAGGAAGAAAAAGAGCACGATGATCACGAACAGGGCGCCTTCGAGCAAAGCCTCCTGAAGGTTGGATATGGCGTTGTCGATGAATTCGCTCTGCCTGAATATGTCGGACGAGATGACCACGTCGGCCGGGAGGGTCGACTTGATCTCGGCCAGCCGCTCTTCGATCTTTTCGGTGAGGTTGATCGTGCCGACGCCCGGCTGCTTAGTGACGGTCACCAGCACGGCAGGTTTCGCGTCGACCGACGCCACGCCCAGGCGCGGCAGCGCGCCGCCGATCACGACGTCGGCCACGTCGGCCACGGTGACTATGCCGCGCTCGTCGCTGCGCACGACGGCGCTGCCGAGTTCGTCGACCGAGTTGGTGTTGATCTCGCCCTTGACGAGGTATTCGTTGCCGTAGTCGTAGATGATGCCGCCGCGTGCGTTGTCGTTCAGACCGTCGACGGCCGCGGTCATTTCATCGAGGCTCACCTCGTAGGCCTTCATCCGCACGGGGTCGAACTGAATCTGGAACTCGCGCGCGTCGCCGCCCATGACCGACACCTGCGCCACACCGCCCATGGCGAGCAGCTGGGGCGCGATGACGCGGTCGGCAATCGTGCGCAGATCGAGCATCGAGGTGGTGTCGGCCGTCAGACCGATGATCATCGTTTCGCCGAGAATCGACGACTGCGGGCCCATGACGGGTTCGGCGACATTGGCGGGCAGCTCGACCAGCGCAAGGCGCTCGGCTACGGTCTGACGGGCAACATAGATGTCGGTCGACCAGTCGAACTCGACATTCACGACCGAAAAGCCCGTCGACGAGGCCGAACGCACGCGGCGCACGCCGGTGGCGCCGTTCATGGCCGTTTCGATCGGGAATGTGACGATTGTCTCGACTTCCTCGGGGGCCATGCCGGGGGCCTCGGTCATGACGGTCACAGTCGGAGCGTTCAGGTCGGGGAAGATGTCGACCTCTGTCCTGACGAGCACTATGCAGCCCGCCACAAGTATGATCGCCGACAGGATCACCACGCTGAGGCGGTTGATCAGCGACCAGTGTATAATCTTGTTAAGCATGGTTCAGGACTTTAATGGCTGTGTGAGTGGCCGGCGGGAATGGCGCCGGAGGCACCTGCAAGGCGCACGGCCGTCACACCGGAATAAACGACATTTTCGCCCGGTTCGAGACCGCTCAGAATAACGGCATCGCTGCCGTCGTTCTCGCCGACAGTGACCGGCACGCGGCGGTAGCAGTCCTCGTCGAGGCGCACGAACACGCAGTAGTCGCCCTGCTGCTCATAAAGGGCGCTGACGGGTACGGTCAGCTGTTCGGCGGCGGTTCCCTGGCCGAGCAGATAGACTGTCACGGCCGTTCCGGGCACGATCTGCGCCTTGGCAGGCATGCTGAACATCACGGGCAGATAGCCTCGGGCCCCGCCGGCGGCCGAGGTATTGAGCCGGCGGCCTCCGACCTCGCTGACGAGGAAGCTCCGGCCGGTGACGGGGTCGACGACGCGGGCGTCGGTCACGCCGGCGAGCCTCGAGGCGTAGCGGGCCGGTACGTCGGCCGTCAGAGTCATAGCGTCGGACTTGGCCACCGAGGCGATGGGCTGGCCGGCCTCGACATACTGGCCGGAAGCGACATTCAGCGCGGTGATCATGCCCGAAATCGGGGACGTGGCCGCACCGCCGGCCGCAGCCGGGCTGTAGGCCGCGCGGGCGCGGTCGTAGGCGGCACGGGCATTGTCGAGCTGCGTTCTGGTCACCATACGCTTGTCGTACAGACTCTTGTAACGTTCGTACTGTTCGCGGGCCGACTCGAGCTCTGCGCGGGCCACCTGGTCGTAGTTGGCGCCGCTCACAGCTGTGCCCCTGACCGATGCTACAGCCGCACCGGCACGGACCTCCGAGCCTACGCTGATTCCGCGGGCGAACGTCACCGTCCCGGATGTGGGAGCCGTCACGACGGCCGATGCGTCGGCCGACAGATTGACAGAACCGCTGACCTTGATGCTTCCGGCGAACGGCTGCATCTTAGCCTCGGCGGTGGCGACGCCGAAACGCTCGGCCTGCGCCGGTTCGAGTACTATAACATCGGCATCGTGCTTGTTTTCGCCTTCGTTGTGATTTCTTTCGTGATCGGCAGCCTCGTCGTGACCTTCGTGGTCGTGACCGGCATGCTCCTCGCCCTCGTGATGATGGTGGGCGAGTTCCGAATTGTCATTGCCCCGGCAGCTGCCCAGGGCCATTGATGCTGCCGCTACAGCGAGCGCCAGCAGATAAGTCTTTTTCATCTGTATTTCAATGATTCGGTTGATAATCCTGTGAATTTCTCAGCAAAGATTATCAGCCGGAGGGGCGCGCAGCCCCGCCGTCAGCCGGTGGCCGGCGGCTACGGCCCGCGCCGCGGGCCGGGCGTATCCTGCGGGGGCGTCCTGCAGGCGTCCGCAGGCCGACAGGTCGGCGACGAAAGCGTCGCACAGCAGCATGTCGTGTACGGCCGGCACGGCGGCATAGTCCTGATGCCCACAGCAGAAGCTGTCGAGGTGCATGCCGCAGCCGTCGCCGCAGCCGCGGCCGGGGCAGTCGTGTCCGTCACATGCCGGCGCGTCGTGCTGATGATGACACAGGCAGTCGTGACACGCCACGGCGAGGCACATCGAGCCGTCGGCATCGTGGTGATGATGCTGCAGCACGGTGCCGCACACGAGCGCCACGGCGAGGGCCACGGCCAAAGACATTTTATGCAGGCATGCTTTCACACCGCAAAGTTACAAAATTTTTTCGGCACCGCCGCTCCATGAGTGCGAATTACAGCATAAAAACTATTTTCGGCGGGAAATTTTGACGGAGCGGGGGAAAACATTAACTTTGCGGCTGTGAACAAAAGCGAGCGGGGATTTGTTAAAATTAACAAAAGTCGAAGTCACATTATGCGGCATCTGTCAATAGTATTCATCACATTGCTGGCGGCGGTCCTG
>CAJJQT010000149.1 GCA_905193995.1 uncultured Porphyromonadaceae bacterium
GCCTCCGGCGACTTTGAAGGCGCGTATCAAAAGATCGGCGAAACCAACGCCCTGCCCGCCGTCTGCGGCCGGGTCTGCCCCCAGGAGAGCCAGTGCGAGGGCAAATGCGTGCGGGGCATTAAGGGCGAACCGGTGGGGATCGGCCGACTGGAACGGTTTGTGGCGGATCACGGACAGGCTGCTGTTGAGGAGAAGGCTCCGCTCGCTACCATCTACTACCCGATCAACGTATACAGCCTCACCCGCGAAGACAACAACATCGTGGCTGCCATCGCCAACGTGATGAAGCAGAACCCCGACACCAAGTATGTCCTCACAGGCTGGGCCGACAACTACACCGGTACTCCCGAATACAACGAGACCCTGCGTCACAACCGTGTTAACGGCGTTTACAACCGTCTCGTGAAGCTTGGCGTTCCCGAATCGCAGATCACCGCTACCATCAACAACGGCAGCCTCTGCAACATCACCGAGAACGGCGAGAAGTATGTATCGCTCGACCGCGCTGTCACCATCGAAGAAGCCGAATAAGCATCTTTAACCATACAGCTTGAAGAATCCCGCCCCGCATCCCGGAGCGGGATTCTTTTTTACCCGGCCCGGACCGACCGGCCGGTCTCCGTTTGTGAAAAATTTCCGAAAAAACTTTGAAGATGTTAACAAAATGTCTACCTTTGCGGGTGTTTCATTTACCAACCGTATAATTTCTATGAAAAAACTTTACACACTCGCACTCGCACTGCTTCTCGGCGTGTCCGCCGCGGGCGCCGCGGAGCATCTGACTAATCTCATCCCGACCGAGCCGGCCGCGATGCCTTACACATCATCACATCACGCGCAGAAAGCTCCGGCCGTAGCCGAGCCTGCCACCCCGCACAGCTGGCAGGCAATAGGCACCTGCAAATACACCGACGACCTGCTCACGGCGCTGTTCGAAGGCCTCACGCCGGCCACATATGACGTCCAGGTCGAGAAGGATGCCGCCAACGAAGGCTACTACCGCATCGTCGAACCGATCCGCTCCAATCCCGACATCGCGCGGTTCGGCGCATATATATCCGACGACGAAGCGCTGCGCTACCTGGTGATCGACGCCACCGACCCCGCCAATGTCATCATCGAGCCGTCAGACCTCGGCATCGTGGTCAACGGCGAAGAAATGTACATCTACTCATACTCATGGATGGCCAAGACCGGTGAAATTGACGCATCCCTCATTGACAAATACGGTCTGAAAGGCTCCTTGGAAAACAATGTGGTATCCTTTCCGGGCGAAGGCTCCCTGTGGCTCACTTATGCTTCGATCGACGCCAACGGGCGCGGCTTCACAGCCGACGAGAACGGCGCATGGAAACTCGCGCTGCCCGGAGCCAAGGACTATTCGCTCGAGCTGTTGGGCGGATCGTGGTGCCCGGTCGACGGCAAGGCGCTCGTATCAGCCTGGGCCGGAGCTGACGTAGCCGCGATACTGGCCGGAGCCGTCACCGACCCGAACGATGAGACACAGCTGCGCGCCCTGCTCCAGAATCCCGTGCGGCTCACTTCGCAGCAAGGCGCTCTGATCGACCTGCCAGCCGGACTTAAGCCCTGCCAGCCCGTCTACATCCTGGCGCTCGCTATCGATGGCGCTGGCTCGCTTCAGACTATCGACTATACCATCGTCTACGCTCCCGACGCCACCGAAGGATGGAAAGACCTTCCGGGCAAAGCGCGCTTCTACGACTACACCGTCACTCATGCCTACGGCTTTACACCGGCCGTGACCGAGGTTGCGGTTCAGGAGGACGAAGCCGTGCCCGGCCGATACCGCATCGTCAATCCGTTCGCCGCAACGCGCTCCAACACGCTCACTCCTTCGGTTCACGGCTCGCACGACCACTACATGTACTTCGACGCCTCCGACCCCGACTGCGTGATACTCGAGGAAGGCCCCGTAGGCTACATCACCGAGACCGACGGCGACTTCCGCATCTCGTCGCGCGCCGCTCAGGAAATAGCCGACGGCATGACCAAAGCCGAAGTCAAGGCTCTCGGCCACGGCGGCATAATGAAGGACTGCCGCATCACTTTCCCCTTCCAGGCCTACGTCTACGCAGGATTCCTCACAGAGGGCGCCGACTTCTGGATGAACGTCAACTTCACCCAGACGACCTCCGGATACACCGACGGCCCGATGTATCTTGACCTTACCGACGTGCTCGGCATCAGCGACGCTACCGCCGAACCGGCCGATGACGCCGTCACATACTACAACCTGCAGGGGATACCAGTAGCCGATCCGCAGCCGGGACAGGTCGTGATCCGCCGCAGCACAGGTTCAGCCGCAAAGATCATAATCCGTTGAATTCCTTACTGATATTGCAAAAGGGGAGCGGCCAGTCGGCCGCTCCCCTTTTTAACGTTGTCCTCCTCACAAAGGATTTATTTCTTCTTCACCGTGAGGCTGTCGGCCGGCAGTGCGGCGGGAGCAGCGGGCTTGTAACGGCGGTTGAGCTCCTCGATCACGGCGTCGGTGATGTCGAGGCGCGGGTTGACGTAATAGGTAACAGTATCGTCGATGACGGCATCGAGATGATTGGCCACACAGATGTCGCGGATGACGCTGCGGATCGAGTCGTTCAGACGCATCGTCTGCAGAGCAGCGTAGCGGTCCATTTCCTCAAGGCGCTGACTGCTCCACTGCTGGGCCTGATTCTGCATGTTAAGGAACTCGCGCTGATCCGATTCGGCGCTCTGCTGCGACAGATACACGTTGTTGTTGATCTTCTGCTGGATAGTCTGATAAAGTCGCTGCAGCTGATTATCCTTGGCGGCGGCCTGGTTCTGGAAGTCAAGCATCATCTTCTGACGCTCGGCGAAAAGCTCCTGAGCCAGCGTATAGTTTTGACCGATACGGGTCATGTTGACGTAGCGGATGTTGATAGCGGCCGAGTCGCCGGGCAGTATTTCCGCGGTGGCTTTGTCGCCGTCCTTCGAACAGCTTGCCACAGTCAGGGCACACACGGCCATGAAGGCGGCAACTGCAAATTTAAATTTTCTCATAGTGAACTGTGATGGTTCTTTTTATTTGGTTTCTTATTAATTATTTCAATCGCGGTCGGATGCCGCACATCCCACGCCGCGGCGACGCAGTTCGGGCGACGAGTGAGCGTGAGTGTCGGGAAATTTTCCGCCTTTGACAAAGAACACTTTCACTCCTAAGAGCACCACGGCCAGGGCAAGCAATCCTACGGTCAGAAGCAGTAATTTCATATCCTGAATTCTAAATTCGGTGCAAATATAAGAAACGTTCGTTAAATTTTGGTCGTTTATCAATTTTATTTTGTAACTTAGAGCGCTGAAATAAATAAATTTAACATTACGCCACATTCATTAAACGTTCTTAAACTTTTGTAGACACATTTTAGACAACACCAAAACATCGACACGATATGACAATCAAAGATCTCCAGCCAGCTCTGGTTTTCGAAATTTTCGACCAGATCACAAAAGTTCCGCGCCCTTCCAAGAAAGAAGGCAAGATCCGCCAGTTCCTGCTTGACTTCGCCGCCAAGCACGGCATCGCCGCCAAGACCGACCCCATCGGCAACGTACTCATGAGCAAGCCCGCCACTCCGGGCCACGAACAGGCTCCCTGCGTGATCCTCCAGGCCCACATGGACATGGTATGCGAGTCCAACGACAAGAACTTCGACTTCGAGAACTCACCCATCACCACCATAGTCGACGGCGAATGGCTCCACGCCGACGGCACCACCCTCGGCGCCGACAACGGTATCGGCATGGCAGCCGCGCTCGCCGTGATGGTCGACGACAAGCTCGTCCACGGCCCGGTCGACTGCCTCTTCACCGTCGATGAGGAGACAGGCCTCACAGGCGCCAACAACCTCGGCGACGGCATGATCAACGGCTCGATACTGCTCAACCTCGACTCCGAGGACGATGCTGAGATCTTCGTCGGCTGCGCCGGCGGCGTCGACACCACCTGCACCTTCCACTACGAGCGCTCGATGGCTCCCACCGACTTCCACTACTTCAAGATCGACATCGCCAAGGGCCTCGGCGGCCACTCGGGCGGCGACATCCATCTCGGACGCGCCAACGCCAACAAGCTTCTGGCACGGTTCCTCTGGACTGTCGGCAAGAAATACGAGCTCTCGCTGGCCGAAATCGACGGCGGCAACCTGCGCAACGCCATACCGCGCGCCGCTCACGCCGTATTCGGCGTCCACACCTCGTCGAAGGACGACATCATGGCCATGTTCAACCGCTTTGTCGCCGAGGTAAAGGACGAATACGAAGGCCTCGAACCTACGCTCGAGATAACCATCGCCACAATGGAACGTCCCGAATTCACCATCGATTCGGCCACCACAGCCCACCTCATCGAAGCCCTCTACTCGGCCCCTCACGGAGTCGTATCGATGAGCCGCGACATCGAAGGCCTCGTGGAGACATCCACCAACCTCGCGTCGGTGAAGATGCCCGCCGACGGTGAAATCCTCGTCACCACCTCGCAGCGTTCGTCAGTCGAGTCGCGCAAGTGGGACATCGCGCACCAGGTCGAAGCCCTATTCGAGCTCGCAGGCGCCACCGTCACCCACGGCGACGGCTACCCCGGCTGGAAGCCCAACATGAAGTCGACCATCATGCACCTCGCTTCCGAGGCCTATGAGGAACTCTACGGCATCAAGCCCGCCGTCAAGGCCATACATGCCGGCCTCGAATGCGGTCTGTTCAAGGAAAAGATGCCCGACCTCGACATGGTCTCGTTCGGCCCGACCCTGCAGGGCGTACACTCGCCCAGCGAGCGCATGCACATCCCCGCCGTCGAACGTTTCTGGGGACAGCTCACGCGCACCCTCGAAAAGGTCGCCGACCTCAAGGCTTAAGACACTCATCAAAGGTCCGGGAACCCTGCCTGCGGCAGGCCTCCCGGGCCTTTTCCTCACCTCCTAACCTTCTCCGCATGAAAAACCGCAGTACAATTCCGGCCATAGCGCTCGCGGCCCTCACAGGCCTGGCCTGCTGCTCGCGTCCGACCAACGCCGGCGCCCAGCGCATATTCACCACACCTCCCGATTCGATCACATACATCGACCCCGACCGCCAGTATTTCGTGATCGGCGCCGACACCGTGCGGCTGTGCTTCACCGAGCCGGAAGACACCCTGCGCCATGGCCCCCTTACCGAAAAGGACATCGAGGAG
>CAJJQT010000150.1 GCA_905193995.1 uncultured Porphyromonadaceae bacterium
TGCACGAGCGTGCATCCCTACAAGTACGACGTTTTTTTATGTTTTGCAACACCCTGTTAAGAACAGCGTCACCGGCGGAGCCGGCTCCGTTGCTTATATATCAGCCAGATGGGCGCAGGTTGATGGCGCAGGCTTTCCGATGGCGCAGGCTTTCCGATGGCGCAGGCTGGAAAGCCTGCTTTCCTGAGGCGCAGGCTGATGGCGCGGTCGATGGCAGGTGGGTGAAGGCGGGGACGCCTTCACTCCATTCGTGGGGCGCAGGTTGATGGCGCCGTCGATTGGCGGGGGTGAAGGCGCGGACGCCTTTACTCCATTGGTTATTTCAGCTCGACGAGGCGGTATTTCTGGGAGCCGAGGCCGATGCGCTCGGCATGGTCGAGGGTGTGGGTGCCGTGGCGCGATTCGATACGCTCGATCAGGTGCTTTTTGCCGGGATCTTCGGAGTTGTAGACCATGTCGACGCAGGCGCGGTCAAGCGCCACGGGGTCGAGCGAGGCGAGGATGCCGAGGTCGGCCATCTGCGGCGCTTCGGGATCGCCGTCGCAGTCGCAGTCGACCGAGAGATTGTTGGCGACGCTGATGAAGAGAACATTGTCGCCGGTGTGCTTGAACACAGCCTGGCAGGCTTCGGCCATCGATTCGAGGAAGTCGTCCTGTTCGGCGATGTTCTGCCAGATCTCGGGGGTGTTGCGGGTCTTGCCGGCTGTGTGGATGAAAGTCTTGCCGTCGGCGGAGGCGATGCCGATGGAAACATTCTTCAGCGCGCCGCCGAATCCGCCCATGGCGTGGCCTTTGAAGTGACTGAGGACGATGAGGAAGTCATAGTCGAGGAAGTGCTTGCCGACGATGTCGTAGGGGATATGACGGACGCTGTCGACGGGAAGTATGGTGTCGCCGTCGGCATCCATGATGTCGATCTTGGCGATGGCTGTGTAGCCGTGTTCCTCGGCGGCCTTGAGGTGCTGTTCGGTAGTTGAACGGTTGCCCTGATATGCGGTGTTGCACTCGACAATGGTGCCGTTGACCATCTTGACGAGTGGTCCGATGAGCTGCGGGTTGAGCTGGTTGGATTTGTTCGACTCACCGGTCGAGATCTTGACAGCGACGTTGCCGGTGGCCTCGCGTCCGAGAGCCTTGTAGATCTTCACCAGATTTTCGGGGGTGATGTCCTTGATATAATATACAACGGGGAGCTCTTCCCCGGCAGTCTGAGCGGTGGTTTCGGTCTCGGCGGAAGCCTTAGAGCAGGCAGCCGCGCTCATCAGAACGCCCGCGAGCATCAGCGAAGCGAGTTTAGATAGACTTTTGATTTTCATATTAATGATGTTGAATGGTTAAATATTCACTTTAAACCCGCCCATGGCGTTGAATCCGGGCATGTCGTAGCCGCGGTTGATGACGTAGCGGGCGTCGGTGACATTGTTGAGCTCCACGAACAGGTTGAGGTACTTCACAACCTGATAGCCTAACTTCAGATCAAGTGTCGCATAAGACTGACAGTCAACGGTCGGCGCGACATAAAGGCGCGACACACCCTTGAGGGTGGCGTCGACCGTGAAGGGGCGGAACGGGCGGTATGAGGCACCGATGAAGTACTGATGGCGCGGGGCGCCCGTAAGGTTGTCGAGCGATGAATGCAGGTAGCTGTACGAGGCGCGTAGTGACAGATTGTCGAGTGGCATCGAGCGGGCCGTCAGTTCAACGCCCTTGTTGATGAACCGGCCGGTGTTGACGTTCATCATGTCGACCTGCTGGATCATATCCGTGCCGTGGGCGTAGTAGAAGGTGAGATCGGCGCTGAGGTAGCGTGAGAAGGATTTGGCAACCGATATTTCATAGTTGAGCATCTTCTCGGGGTTGAGGTCGGGGTTTGCGAAGCGGTAGAGATAAAGCTCGCGGAATGAGGGGTTGCGGTAGCCCATCGACACGGACCCCTTCAGAGTGAGTCCGTGGCCGGGATTAACGGTGAGACCGCCCTGCGGGATGACGCGGGTGCCGAATTTATTGCTCGAAGCGACGCGCATGCCGGCCGAAACCACGATCAGTCGGCTTAATAGCCCTTGCGAGAGAGTCAGGTACGGCGAATACTCGGCGATGAACTTGCGGCTGATGGTGCCGAGCGAGCCGGGCTTATGCGCGTTGCCGCCCGACATGGGAATCTTGCCCGTGTAGCGGTTGAAGTCGAAGCCCACGGTGGCGTCGGCCTCGGTCCAGGGTATGAAATTCTGATATGCGAGGATGCCGAAGCGGTCGTCGAGGCTGTGGAAGTGGCGCGGGTCGTCGATGAAGTGATTTCCGTAGCTGTAATAAACGCGGATGCAGCCGTCGGTCGAGGCATAGGAGTTGCTGACCGCCAGCGAGGCCTCGCCTCGGGTGACATCCTGCCGGTATATGGCTGTGGAAGTGGGGTCGGAGAGAGTGGGGTAGATCGGATCGTTGCCCTTGAAGTTGGTGATGGTATAGTCGGCCGTGGCCTTCCAACTGTCGGAGAAGGCGTAGGCGACCTTGCCGTAGGCGCCGCCCTCCCTGAAGTCGAAATTGTCGACGTTGCCGTCGGTGCGGTCGTACGAGAGCGACACGAGAGCCGAGAACCGGCCGCAGGCGGCAGTGGCCGTAAGGGCGTTCTGCCAGGTGTTGTAAGAGCCGAATTTGCTTGTCAGGGATGCGTGAATGCCGTCGCCGAGGGGCCGGCGGGTGATCACGTTTATGACGCCGGCCATGGCGTTCGAGCCATAAAGTACCGATCCGGGGCCGCGTAGGACCTCGACGCGCTGCACGTACTCCTTATTATATATATCGGCCACATGGTGCGAGTAGATGCCGGCGAACTGAGGCTGTCCGTCGACCATCATCAGCACGGCGCTGGCGCGGTCGCCGCCGACGCCGCGCATCTTGATGTGTCCCGAGCCGCCGTTGCTGACGCCGAAGCCGAGGATGCCGCGCTGCGTGACGAACAGGCTCGGGACGTCGCCCGAAAGGACGGACAGAACGTCGGACGACGATGAAGCTTCGAGCTGAGGTCGGCCGATGACAGAAACGGTGTATGGCAGGAGATTCGGGCTGACGGCACTGTTGGAACCGGTGACGACGACCTCGCGGAGCTGTTCGGGAGCGACGGAGTCGGTCCGAGTCCGGCCGAATGACGGCATGGCGGCAAGAAACATTAATGCTGCGATGAACTTCTTCATTGTACAAATTTTGGTTTTCGCGTGCAAAATTACAATTTATTCCTTTAACTACCAAAGGCATAAGAGAAAATGGTAATAAAACCGGCAATTTGTATAAACGCTTGCGAATAAGCTGATAAAAAAAGTTAAACGGCGATGCCGACACTTTGATATTTGCTAACTTTGCAGCAACAAACCAATCGCTATGCTACGCTATACAAGAATATTCTTAGCAACCGTAAGCCTCCTGGCAGTCGCGCTTCTGTTCATAGACGTGACAGGATTTGCGGCCGTCCACTGGGCGTGGATGGCCAAATGGCAGCTGGTGCCGGCGCTGCTTTCGCTGAATATCGTGATAATACTGATACTCGTGGCGCTGACGCTGACGCTGGGTCGCGTGTACTGCTCGGTGATCTGTCCGCTCGGCATATATCAGGATGCCGTCAACCGCCTGCGGAACGCGACCCTTGGCAAGAAGAAGCGCAAGGCGGGTCGCTTCCGCTACCATGGAAGCCACAGGCGGCTGCGCCATGTGTTTCTCGGCATTTTCGTCGTGCTGATCGCCTGCGGATTTGTCGCAGGTGTCGGGACGTCGTATGCCTCGCTGATAGAACCTTACGGGGCATTCGGCCGCATGATGACATGGCTTGTGCGCCCCGGCGCCGCAGAGCTGAACAATGCCGTGGCCGATGCGATGAACGCCGAGGGCAACTACCTGCTGTTCACGGCAAGGCAATTGCCGCTGTCGGTGCCGCTGCTTGCTGTGGCCGCCCTGACCTTCATGACGGTGACGTGGCTGGCCTGGACGGGCGGCCGCACGTACTGCAACAGCGTGTGCCCGGTAGGCACGGTACTCGGCTACCTGTCGAAGTATTCGTGGCTGAAGCCGGTGATCGACACCGACAAATGTATCCGCTGCGGCGCCTGCGCGCGCCACTGCAAGGCTTCGTGCATCGACTCGAAGAACCATAAGATCGACTACACGCGGTGCGTGACGTGCTTCGACTGCCTGAGCCACTGCACTGAAGGGGCAATCAGATATGTCCACAAGCCTGCCGCAAACGACGATAAACCGAAGGATAAGGATCCCCGGGCCGACACGAAGCGGCGCGCATTCCTGGCCGGAGGCATGATGGCGGCGGGAGCAGTAGCCGCCAAGGCCGTGAAGTCGGCCACCGACGGCGGCCTGGCGCCCATGAAAACGAAGAAACAGCCTGTCAGGGAAGTGGCAGTGACACCAGCGGGCTCAGTGGGAGCCAAGTGGCTCGCCGAGCACTGCATCGCGTGCCAACTGTGCATCACCAACTGCACGAGCGGGCTGCTGCGTCCGTCGACCGACCCGGCCACATTCATGCAGCCGGTGATGAGTTTTACCGAGGGCTTCTGCCGCCCCGAGTGCACCCGTTGCGCCGACATATGCCCGGCCGGCGCGATTCAGCCGATAGACCGCGAGACCAAGAGCTCGACAAAGATCGGCACGGCCGTGGTCGACCTCAAATCGTGCATCTCGGCCGCCTACGGGCAGAAATGCGGCAACTGCTCGACGCGCTGCCCGGCAGGCGCCATCGCCATGATACCCGTCAGCGAGAGCGACAGCCGGCTGAGGCCGCTCGTCGACGCCGAAGCCTGCATAGGCTGCGGCTCGTGCGAATACCACTGCCCGGTCGGGAAGACGGGCAGCATCCGCGCCGAATATCCGGCCATCCACGTCGAGGGCCTCGACATACACCGTACAATCTAAACTCCGAGCAAGATGAAATCAGACAACAGCATATCAAGGCGCGACTTCATGAAACTGGCGGCCCTGGCCGCTGCCGGCATCGGCCTCGGCGGATGCTCGCGGGACAGCGGCGAAGGGCATAAGAAGACCGGTGAGATGACTTTGCGCGAGAATCCCAATACGGGCGACAAAGTATCGGTGCTCGGCTACGGCTGCATGCGTCTGCCGACCGTCACCGGCCAGAGCGCGCAGAAAGACAACGCCGACATCGACCAGGACGAGGTCAACCGCCAGGTCGACTACGCCCTGGAACACGGC
>CAJJQT010000151.1 GCA_905193995.1 uncultured Porphyromonadaceae bacterium
GGTTCGCCACATCCAGTGTACCGCGTACACCGCCGCTGGTCACACGGCTCAGAGAGATTTGGTCGCCTTTTTGATAGGAGGACACTTTCACCAGCTGCCCGATGTAATTGCCCACCGTATTATTGCTCAATTTGGGATCGCCCTTGACGGTCAGCCCACAAAACAGTTCAACCACAGCTTCCTTCGTGCTGACGCTGGTGGTGGGCCTGGTTGGCGGCATCATCGGCGGTATCTTCGGCTGGATTCCCTTCATCGGCTGGGTCGTCTCCATCGCCGTTTCCCTGGCCACCTATGTGGCCGGCATCATCATGCAGATGCGCATGATCATGGGGCAGAGCCTGGGCGATGGCTTCAATGTGAAGGACATCTGGGAGAAGGCGCGCCGCAACTGGGGCCAGCTGTTCGCGGTGACGCTCATCCCCATGGCCATCGTCATCGGCATCTCGCTCGTGCTGAGCATCGTGGTGTTCTCGATCATGTTCCTCTGCATCATGGGCGCGGCTCCGACCATCGCCGCCATAGGCGGTGCGGCCGACCCCTCCTTCGCGCAGATCATGTCGCTCATCGTCGCCCTGGCTGGCCCGATGATTTTCTGCACGCTCATCCTGTACGTGGTGCTGTCCGTGGCGGAAACCTTCGCCGAGGCCGTGGCCATCCGCGGCGTGGCCCACTGGGTCGCCCGCTACGCCCCCGAGTGGACGACGCTTTCCGCTCCGCGCTACTAATAAACTACAGGCAGAACAAAAACGGCTGGCAGAGGGCCGGGCCGCACATGAGGCAGCAGCACAGCGAGCTGGGATCCACGCAGCCGCCGAAGCCGCGGCTCTCGCTTTCCTGCTGGTAGGTGCGGGCGCGGGCGCCGATGACGGCCTCGGCCTGGCGGTAGTCGCCGTTGGTGGGGTCGGCCTTGCGGGCGGTGCGGATCTGGTCCACGGCGGCCACGGTGTTGCCGGCGCCGTAGTTGGCCAGCGCCGCTAAATAGTGCCAGCGGGCCGTGCGCTCCTTGATGGGCAGGGCCGCGAGCACGGTGAGGGCCGCCTTGTAGTTGCCGCCGTCGATGAACAGCACCGCCTGGCGCAGCTCGGCCGAATCGGTGGCCGACACCTCCGGCCGCGGCACCGAGGAGGCCTGGTTCCAGGTGTTGAACAAGTCCTCCCAGTTGATTTCCACCCACTGGTACTGGTACCCGCCGCCGGGCGCACCGCCGCCGTAAGGGCTGCCGGGGCCCGCGCCGCCGAAGGGGTTGCCGCCCGGCGTGCCGTAGCCGGTGTAGGTGGGGTTGTAGGGCGACCGATAGCGTCGGGCGTCCTCGCGGGCGTACTTCTCCGGGTTCGTGATGCGGTCGTAGGCCTCGTTGATCTTCTTCAGGCGCTCTTCGGCCTCGGGGTCGTCCGGATTCAAGTCCGGGTGGTTCTCCCGAGCCTTCTTGCGATAGGCCTTCTTTATCTCGTCGGACGTGGCCGTGCGGGGGACGCCGAGGATGTCGTACGGGTCTTCAGTCACGAAAATCTCCTAGGATGAGCGATGGGCGGCATCGGGGTGGATGCTCATCGATTCGAAGCGGTTTTCCATCCACTGGTTGTCGAACTGCTCGGCGCAGAACTGCTCGAGCGCGTTGTCGGGCGCCGCACCTGCCAAGCGCGAGTACCAGCAGTCGAGGGCCACCAGCGTCATGGCGCCGTCGAAGATCATGAGCGCCGCGCACAGTGCCGTAATCGAGTAGCGCCAGCGCCACGGGATGAGGTTCACCGTGTGCAAAAGCGCCGGCAGGGCCAGCTTCACCCACACCACGCCAAGGGCCCCCCACATGCACATGAACATGAAGTTGGTGCGACCGTTGATGTTGAGAAAGGTGCCGGTATAGTCCCAGGCGATGGCGCCGAAGGCGTATTCCATGAACCAGCTGACGAAGTACTCGAAGGCGCCCCCGATGACGGCGCTGACGAGGAACACCACGGGGATGGGCGCGTTGTGGAAGCGGTTGAGCGCCAGCGTCATGAGCACGGCGCCGAAGCCGTAAATGGGGGAGAAGGGCCCCCACAGAAGGCCGGCGCGATCCTCGTAGTGGCCGAAGTCGACCACGAGCACGTGGTAGATGGACTCGATGACCACCCCGGCCACCGAGGCGATGACGAAGATCCAGAACAGGTTGAAGAAGTCCAGTTCGATATAGCCGCGGCCGGTCTTGTCCAGGCCGAGGGTGCCGTCCTCGGCCTCTTCGCGCGTTTGCATGAGTCGCAGCCGCCGTTGCAGCTCGCGCTCGTCGGACAGCGACGGATCCACCCAGACGTGGGCCGCGATGAGGATGAGGGCGCAGGCGCCGAGGAACCACAGGCCCGGGTTCACGCCGAACAGCAGCAGATCGGCGGAGAAGGCGACGACGAGCCCTATAGCCACGGCCTCGGCGATGAGGCGGGCGCGCCGGCGGTTGCCACGCAGGAGGCGGAAGCCGAGAACACCGGAGGCCAGGGCGCAGAAGCAGGCGGACAGCGCGAGCGTGACGTACAGGATGATGGTGAGCAGCGAGTCGTCGGTGTAGGTTTTCTCGACGAAGACGGTTCCCATTTGGGCGAGCGTGTGGATCACTTCGGGCACGACGGCCACGCCCCCGGCCATGAGCAGGGCGCCGAACACGCGAAGCACCAGGGGAGTGCGCTCGCTTTTGCTGCCGTCTCCGATGCCGGGCGAGGGCTGCAAGGGGGTTTGTTGAAGAACCGTCGGATCCATGGGCCTATGGTATCATGACCCCCATCTTCAGGCGGCAAGCCCACAACAAGCCCGCAAGCTTGAGGGGCGTCCGTCACATTGCCCGCAGGGCAGCAGGCTGAAAGGAGCGCTGGTGGCAGTCGAACAGACAAGCACCATTTCATGGTATCTGCGCATGTTCTCGTACCTGCTGATGATTTGCGGCCTGTGCGGACTCGCCGTGGGCGGCGTGGTGATCTACGGGGCCTTCGCCGATGGGGCCTCCGCGACGGGGCTTCCGCTTTCCGCCCTTGTGCTCGGCGTTGCCGCGGCGGTGGCCAACGGCATTACCATTGCGGCGGGGGTTCTCGGGCGCGCGGCCTCGCGCAACCCGGGGCGCGCGGCGGCCCTGCGCAGCCTCGCTTTGGCCGGCGTGGTCGCCTCGGTGTTCGGGTTGGGGCTGTGCTATGCCACGGGCGGCCAGCTTCCCACGTCGCTCATCTTCAACCTGTTGCTCATGGCGATTTGGGTCGTCATCGCCGGCAACCTGGGGAAATCGGCCCAATAGTTCGCCCGCTGCTCTAGCCGACAGAGGGTCAAATACAGTATACTGCGACCCTAGGGCCGCACGGTGTTGGCCCTGCTGTCTCAGGAGGAATTATGACTGAACTCGATCCGCGCAACAGCGCTTCTCCGGCCGATTCTGCCCCCGACGAGGGTCTTTCTCCCCGTGCGGCCGCCGAGGCCAAGAAGGCCGCTGCCGCGAAAGCCGCCGCTGCGGCGTTCATCCAGAGTGCCGGGGACGATTACGGCAACGTCGAGGCCGCTCAGCCCCGCGATGTGAAGAAGGGGCAGCGCACGGCCGTCATCGTCGGCCTTGTCATCTGCCTGCTCGTGGCCGCCGGCGTGCTCACCTATCTGTTCACTTCCGGGTTCTTCAACGAGCAGCCGGTTGCCGAGGAGACCCAGCGGGTGCCGCTGTCCGACGCCCGGGTCATTGCCGCCTTCGACGAGGTGGCCATGGACGCTCCGGATATTTCCCAGTACGCCTATGTCTCCCAGGACGCGCTCATCGGCCCGAAGTTCAGCGACATCGTGCTGAACGAGCCCACGAACTTGGGCACGCCGTCATGCATCGAAAAGAAAACTGTTATTTTATCCGCAACAAGACGCTTTTACTTAATTCCAAAATAGAAATCGAAGCAAATACTTTTGCTGCAGAACTTCTTATGCCAGATGAATTGATATGGGAGTATCCAGACATGACACTAGATCAGATTGCTCGAATAGCAGGTTATTCTGAACAAATAATGAAATTTAAGAAATTGTAAGTAACAACATTCATACCCACATATATAAATTCAAACGATCATACTTGAACTATGTAAATAAACCAAATGAAAGAAGGAACAGAGTTATGAGAGAAGATACAAAAAAATGTATTCAAGAATTTCAAATCAAAACTTTCGGAAATGCAAAAAACATTGAAAAGGCAGAAACACTGGTTGATGCGAATGAAGTAATTAGATATATTGCTCCAACAAACATCATAACCTTATCAACTTCATCACTAAAAAAAGAAAAATTTCCGGGTATCGTTATACTTACAAATAACAGGGTTATTTTCGATTTCCAAGTACTAAATAATAATCATTCTGAAATTTTTTCAGTCAGTGAAATTCGTTCCATTGAATCAAGCGGAAATAGTCTCACCGGTGGACATATAATAATTCATACAATATCAAAAGATTTTGATTTCTTAGTAACTTACAAAAAGGATATCATTCAAAACATACAACGAACATTTGATGCCATTCGCGCAACTGCAACTCAAAAACCAATTCAACAAACAACAACTATATCCGAAGCTGATGAACTGGCAAAATTTAAGAAGCTGTTAGACCAAGGAATTATCGCAGAAGAAGAATTTGACGCAAAGAAAAAGCAGATATTATCCTTATAAAAATTATCTCTAATGCAAAAAACAAGGGAGTATCTATGAAAAAAGTATTTTCCATTAAGGCTAGCAGGATATAATGAATGGATTATGAAATTTAAAAGATACACAAAATAAACATTTGCTTTCAATAAAAAAAACGTCTTTCGTCGAACTGACGTTTGATGTTTGGAGGTACATATGATAATAAAAAGCGTGCATATTGATAAATTCAGAGCATTAAATAATGTAGATTTTGAATTAGGTTCAAAATTAACAGCAATCGTTGGACATAATGGTACAATGAAAACTACTATTTTAGGAGTATTGGGACAAACCTTCTCTATTAGTCCTGGGCATCCCTTGTATGGCGAAAGCTCTATTGACGGCTATAAATATCGTTCACAATTTGCTGAAAAATTTAAATTATCAGAAAAAGATGTTCCAGGAACACATAAATGGCGTTTAAACCTTTATCCTGGAATATATAAAAGGGACTATTTTGAAGCCCATAGTATATACAGAGATAAAAATGATCCTATTCCAAGATTCTGGTCCACTGAAGGAAAAGGTTCT
>CAJJQT010000152.1 GCA_905193995.1 uncultured Porphyromonadaceae bacterium
CGCCGCCGCAGAGGGCAGGTTGGTATAGACCGTGGAGGACTCTCCAATCTGCACGGCTGAGGCCTTGTAGGTCTGAAAATTGCTGGTGACTGCATAGGCCGCCACCGCATGCGTGTGCGCCGCGTAGGAGCCGCCGTTGGAATTGATGCGGACGAAACCCTCGACACCCCAGGTGGCCGGAATCATATTGCCGAACCAGGTGAAGAATCCGTTCATGGCATAGCGCGGCCAAGTCAGGCCCGAGAGGAACAGGAATACAACGGAGGTGAAGACGATCGCCAGGAATCCGCTCTCGCGCTCGGTACAGAATCCCTGAAGGGTGAGGCCGAACATCGCCGACGACAGCAGCATCGGCAGCAGGAACAGCAGATAATCGACCGGATCGCCCTGATGCGGCAGGCTGAACATCTCGGGGATAAACCTCACGACATAGATGCACATCGGTATGTAGAGCACTACGTAGCATAGCGCTTTGCCCCAGATAGTGGCGGATACTGACGCCGAGTCCACGGCGAGCGGGTCGATGCCGCCGTTGCGGCGCCGGCGCTCACGCGATGTGCCGGCCAACATGCATATGCCCAGCACCATACTCTGCTGCAGAATAAGAATGATGATACCGGGCATGATAAACGAGGCGAATCCCTGTCCGGGGTCGCCGAGGAAGTTGTTCTTGCTTTCGACCGGCAGTCCGCCGAGGCCCAGGGCAGAGGCTCCGAGCATGTCGAGCTTCGCGCCGGTTATCTCCGAGGCGAGCCTGATCTGTACGTCGGTAAGCGCAGATATGAAAGCCCTGTAGCGCAGCAGCAGACTCATCTCGGCGTAGAAAGGCACCGTGGCGGTCTCGCCGCGCGTGATACGGTCGCTGTAGTCGGCCGGAATCTCCAGGATGCCGAATACCTCGTTGGAGGCGAAGAGCCGCCTGGCCTCGGCCATATCGGCGCAGTAGTCGTAGATCTCGACCGACGGCGAGGCCGAACACATCCTTACCAGATGGCGCGAAGCCTCCGTACGGGAATGATCGACAACGGCGACCGGCATTTTGGTCACAATCTCCGGATTGTAGATCAGCGTATACGTGACGGGATACAGCAACGGCAGCGCAATGAAAAAAAGCAGGACGCCGATGTCCCGGACCGTCAGCGACCACTCGCGGCGGAACACGAGGGCCACATCGGCGAACCAGCGGCCGACAGCCTTCAGCGGATTGTATGTATGACGTTCAGAATTCATGACAGCCAAAAATCAAGGAACATAAACCGGGTTGAGACATGCTTTCTTAAGCCTCCACACCAGGGCGGACGCCACCAGCGGGAAGAGAATCAGCGCCGCATAGTAATATCTGCAGTAGTAGACCGGGAAAGAGTCGAGACCGGCGAAAATGTAGATCAGAAACATATACCTGACCGGAACCATATAGGAAAAAATGGCGATCGCGCCGTACATCTCCTGCACCGGGAAGGAGTATCCGGCGAACGAGAACGTCAGGATGCCGATAAGGCACGAGAGAATCAGTGCCATGCGGGGATTGGGCACAATGCACGTAAAGAGTACGCCCATAGCCTGCGATGCGATGATGAACAGCTCCATGGCCAGCATCAGCGCGGGCAGATCGCCGCACGGGAACTGACAGAAGCAGAAGAGCAGCGACAGCAGAAACTGCCCGATGACGCTCCACACCACGAAGTGCGGGATAAGCTTGCCGGCGAGGGCCACGAACATAGAGCCGCGCGCGGTCGAGAGCCATTGGGGCGAGGTGCCCTTCTTGATCTCCATGGTGATGCCGAACGTCGTCATGATCATGATCAGGAGCGCCATGCAGCCGAAAAGGAACGACGGGCTGAGGTAGATCGAATAGTTGAGCCAGGGATTCCCGATAGGATGGTCGGCGATGACGACGGGCTGCAGCAGAGGCGCCACAGACTCGTCGGCGGCTCCGGCCGACACAAGCTGTGTGCGGACGACTCCGGCCGAAGTGGTCACGGCCACGGTCTTGAAGCCCTTGAACGAGAGCGTGCCGGGCACGAAATATGTCAGGTTATTGAAAAATTCAAGCGTCGGCCTGCGGCCTGTGACTACGTCGCGCTGAAAATCGGAGGGGATGACGAAGAAGCCGTATATGTCGCCGCGGCGCACGGCCGCCATGGCCCGGTCGTAGCTCTCGCCTGCCATGTCGACGGAGATGAGCTCGGTGGCGGCAAGATTGCGCGTCACGCGGCGCGACATCTCCGACTGGTCGAGATCGACTATGGCGACAGGCACCTTCAGCGGGAGGCCCGGGCCGAGAATTCCGACGAAAAACAGCATCAGCAGCAGCGGCACGATGACCATCATCGCCAGGTAGCTTCCCCGCGACGTCATCACGCCTATCTCGCGGCGTATAGATGCTGTCAAGCCTATACTCATAGTTCAGGAATGATTGAAATTGCCGGAGTATTACCGGACGTTTTTACTTGTAATAGACGGCCGACATGCCGGGACGGAGCCCTTTCACGCTCTCGTCGGGACGCAGCTTGATCTCGAATGTGCGGCTGTCCCACGAGCCGTTGCTCTTGGTCGAGCGCCAGGTTGCGTACGAGCCCATGTCGCGGATATAGTAGACCTTGGCCTTGATCTTCTCCTTGTTAAGCGCGGGAATCATTACCTCGATCTCGGCGCCCATGGGGAGGTCGGCGAGCAGTTCCTCGCGGACGTTGAATGTGATCCAGCGCTTGTCGAGACGGAGCACGCTCATGATAGGAGTGCCCATGGCCACGAGCTCGCCCGGTTCGGGGTAAATCTCGTCTATGGTTCCGTCGCACGGGGCTACGAGGTACTGGTCGTCGAGCACGGCCTCGACTTGGGCGACGCCGCCGCCGGCGGCATCGACAAGTGCCTGTGTCGATTCCTTATCCTCGACCTGCGCTCCGGCCACGGCGAGCGAGTGGTTGCTCTTTGCGGCGCTGAGAGCGGCCACGGCCGCATCATAGGCGGCTTTGGCCTCGTCGCGCTTCTGCTCCGATACGACGCCTTCGCGGTAGAGGTTCTCCATGCGGTCGTAGGTCTTTTTGGTGATCTCTACGGCAGCCTGGGCCTGGGCCACCATGTCGGCGGCGGCCTGAATGATCTGCGTGCGTGTGCCGGCGTCGACCTTGCGGTTCTGTGCGCGGGCCACATCCTGCATGGCCTGAGCCTGGGTGAGCTGGGCCTCTACGACGGCCGAGTGGATGCGCACGAGCGTGTCGCCGGCGGCGACAGTGTCGCCCTCCTCGACGAAGAATTCGACTACGCGGCCGGGCATCTTGCCCGAAATGCGCACTGTGGTACCCTCGACCTGACCTTCCACGAGGTCGTCGGGGCGATTCATGAACAGGAAGCCTATGATGGCGATTACAGCCACAGCGAGCACGACTACGCCCATGGTGATGAGGAGCCCGCGGTTGGCCTTGCGCTCGGCGGTTGACTGACTGTTGATATTGCTGTCTGACATATCTTTAAGGTTGATGTGATTAGCTATGTTAGGGGATTTCAGTAGAGTGTGCCGAGGCATTTCGACAGGTAGACGTTGCAGAGCTGCACGTCGATCATTGCGTCGATCTGCTCGGAATGGGCCTTGAGCCATGCGGTCTGCGCCTCGAGCACATTGTCGGTGGTGGCGACGCCTTCGGAGAATGCAAGGCCGGCGCAGCGCAGGTTCTCATCGGCGCTGGCGAGGTTGTCGCAGGTAGTCATGTAGGTCTTGTATGCCTCGGAGGTCTTGAACGAAGCCTGGCGCACCTGCAGTTCGACCATCGACTCGGCGTCGGCGAGCTGGAGCTGCATGACGGTCTCGTCGACCGCGGCGGCGCGGTAGCGGTTGTAGTTGCCGCCCCAGTGCCACAGGGGTATGGTCAGCGTGGCGCCGACGGAGAAAGCGCCCTTGAACCGGCGCTTGAAGCCGTCGTACATATTCGGGTTGGAGAACGTGTAGGCGCCGACCAGGGCCACGTTGGGGAGCATAGCCGAGAGGGCGAGCTTCTTCTTGTGACCGGCGATCCGCACGCCCATGCGCAGGGCCTCGAGGTCGGGGCGCCGGGCGTAGACGTCGTTCATGTTGTAGGTATTGGCCACCTCTGCGGTGATCTCGGGCTGCCCGCGGTCCTCGTCGGCGAGGCGGAAGACGGTGTTGACCGGAAGGCCGCACACCTGCGCGAGCGCCATACGGCTGAGCACAAGGCCGTTCTCGACCTTGGTCAGGTCGACCTGCGCCGAATTGAGCTTGACGTCGACGCTGAGCACGTCGGCGCGAGTGCAGACACCCTGGTCGAACATCTTGTGCACGTCGCTGTCGAGCGAATCGAGGAGCGCCACATAGCTCTTGGCCAGATTGTACTTGGCCTTGAGCGACACCACCATCCAGTAGGCGGCGTCGACGGCGTAGATGACGTTCTCGGCCTCGGCGTTGTGCATGGCGTGGGCCAGCAGTTCGGCATCGCGCGTGATACGGTTGAGCGCCACGATCTTACCGCCCATATATATGGGCTGCGTGAGGGTAACGGCTCCGAAAAAGACGTTGTGGATGTTGTAGGTCATCGCCTCCTTCGGTATCAGGGCCACGGTCGAGGGCACATACTGGCCGCCCGGTCCTTTGATGGGAACGCCAGTCTCTGGATTGGTGACCAGATTGAACTCGTACGAGCCCGTCTTGGGGTCGAACGTCTTGGTGGGCAGGAGCTGGTCGGAGTCGAAGATAGAAATTTCGCGCTGATTGTATGTGTAGCCGCCTGCGAAGTCGAGCGCCGGCAGATAGGCGGCAAATGCGGCATCCTTCTCATAGCGGGCCTTGTCGATGTTGCTCCGCGAGATCATTAGCTGTTTGTTTGATCTCAGAGCCATGCTGCGGCACGAATCGAGGGACACGACATCGGCCGACCGTGCGACGAAGGCGCCGGCCGACAGAGTCAGGAGTGTGATGAAGGCAGATAACCTCATAGGAATAATTAGTTGAACGTTTCTTTTATAACCGAAAAAAGCTGATAAATGTTCTGCGGGCACAAAAGTAACAACAATACGTAACACAAAAAACAGCAGACGAAGATGGTACTAAAAATTCGCCCATATGTCCAAAATTCTTTCCATCTGTGGGAAAAATGTAAAATAATCCGTAAATTTGCGAAATGAAACACCGCGCGCTGATCATTATCATTGCTGTGCTGGGACTGGCTGCC
>CAJJQT010000153.1 GCA_905193995.1 uncultured Porphyromonadaceae bacterium
GACTAACCGATACTGAAATGAAAGATAGAAGTGCCCGCTGCAGCGATGCAGCGGGTGCTTCGTTATTTTTAAGACCGCTTATGCCGCGCGGTTTGATTATTTTTCGTAACTTTGGGCCTTGCAAACAGAGATCTGAGACTATATGCGATATATCTCCACTATACTACTCTCCGCGACAGCCGCCCTCACCCTGGCAGCCGCACCGATCGACGAAGGTAAACGTCTTTACAACGACGGTGACTACGAAGGCGCCCTGCAGCACTTCGAAGCCCTGCAGCGGAAATCGCCGCGCGACGGGAGCGCCAACTACTGGCTCGGCGCCACCCTGATCGCCCTCGACCGGGCCGAGGAGGCCCGCCGCTACCTCACCACAGCCGAAGGCCGCGGTGTGGCCGATGCAGCCCTGGCCCTTGCCGACCTCGACGCCCGCGGCTACCGCCCCGCCGATGCCGTGGAACACCTCGACGAGTACGAGCGTCTGCTGCGCAAGAACAAGCGCGCCGTGCCCGACGACCTCGAAGAGCGCCGCTCGCGCCTGGTAACCATGGAGAACATGCTATCGCGCGTCGAGCGCATCACCGTGATCGACTCGATGGCCGTCGACGCCGACGAATTTTTCCGGGCATACAGGCTTTCGCCCGAGTCCGGGCGCTTCGTCAGCGGCGCCACAGCCCGGCTTCCGCAGGCCGAGATGGCTTTCATGCCCCAGAACAACACCGAAATCATCTACTCGCAGCCCGACTCGGCCGGCACGTTCACCCTCTATTCCGCCGACATACTCGACGACGGCAGCCTCGATCACGCCCAGCCGCTTCAGGGCGACAACCTCGGGGGAGGTGGCAATGCCGAATATCCGTTCATGCTGTCCGACGGCCTGACCCTATACTTCGCCAACGACGGCGAGGAATCGCTCGGCGGCTACGACATATTCATGACGCGCCGCGACGGCGACGGCGGATTCCTGCAGCCCCAGAACATCGGAATGCCCTACAACTCGCCCGACGACGACTACCTGCTGGCCATCGACGAGACCACCGGCGCCGGCTGGTGGGCTACAGACCGCAACCACATTCCCGGCAAGGTCACGATCTACGTGTTCGTACCTTCGGACTCACGCGTCAACGTCGACAGCGACGACCCCGACCTGGTGGCGCTCGCACGGCTCGACGATATTTCGCTCACACAGGCTCCCGGCGCCGACTATTCGGGTGTCCGGAGCAAAATCGAGGCTGCGGCCTCCGCTTCGGCCGACAGCACGCGGCCGACAGCCGCCGCATTCGCGCTTCCGATCGGCTCGACGACAGTCATATACCACAATCTGTCGGATTTCCGCTCGCCGCAGGCACGTCAGCTGATGGCCAAAGCCATCGACACGCGCGCACGCATCAACGGCATTACGGCTAAACTGACCGCCCTGCGCGAAGCATACCGAGGAGGCGACCGCTCGTCGGCCATCACCATCACCAACCTCGAGGACGAGCTCGACGGCGCACGCCGCGAATACGACTCACTTGTCAACAAGGCCATCGAGGCAGAGCAGAGGCACTGAACCTGCATAATGTAAGAAAACCAACGTCAATCAACAATATATCACAATGGAACTGACACTTATTCTGCTGATAGTGGCCCTGGTGGTGCTGCTATGCGTATTTTTCTACTACTGCCCGTTCTTCCTGTGGATTTCCGCCCGGGTCAGCGGCGTCCGCATCTCGCTGATGCAACTTGTGCTGATGCGAATCCGTCAGGTACCCGCGTCGGTCATCGTACGCGCTCTGATCGAGGCCCACAAGGCCGGCCTGAGCGACGTGACCCGCGATGACCTCGAGGCCCACTATCTGGCCGGCGGCAATCCCGAGCGCGTGGTCCACGCCCTCGTATCCGCTGCCAAGGCCAACATACCCTTAGGCTTCAAAATGGCTACGGCCATAGACCTCGCCGGCCGCGACGTATTCCAGGCCGTGCAGATGAGCGTCAATCCCAAGGTCATAGACACGCCGCCCGTCACGGCAGTAGCCAAGGACGGCATCCAGCTGATAGCCAAGGCCCGCGTGACTGTACGCGCCAACATCCGCCAGCTCGTCGGCGGTGCGGGCGAGGACACCGTCCTGGCCCGCGTAGGCGAAGGCATCGTATCGTCGATCGGCTCCTCGGAGTCGCACAAGCAGGTACTCGAGAATCCCGACTCGATCTCGAAACTCGTCCTCAGCAAAGGCCTCGACTCGGGCACCGCGTTTGAAATACTGTCGATTGATATCGCCGACATCGACATAGGCAAGAACATCGGCGCCGTGCTGCAGATCGACCAGGCCCAGGCCGACAAGAACATCGCCCAGGCCAAGGCAGAGGAACGCCGCGCCATGGCCATCGCGCTGGAACAGGAAATGAAGGCCAAGGCACAGGAAGCCCGCGCCAAGGTCATCGAGGCCGAGGCCGAACTGCGGGCCATGGCCCGCGCTTTCGAATCGGGCAATCTCGGCATCATGGACTATTACCGGCTCAAGAACGTGGAGGCCGACACACATATGCGCGCCTCCCTTGCCGACGACGACTTCTCGAAAGCCAACGCCTGATCAAGTGAAGTTCTTACAGACCCGACACATGGACCTGACCGAGATCATTCATTCGACCCGACACTACAATTTTCACACCCACACCCAATTCTGCGACGGCCGCTCGACCATGGCTGAAATAGCCGGTCAGGCTGTCGCAGACGGCTTCACGCATCTCGGCTTTTCGCCTCACTCGCCCATCGCCGTCGACTCGCCATGCAACATGAGCCGAAGCGACGTGGCCTCATACCGGGCAGAAGCCACCCGCCTCGGCGCCGAGCTACCCCTGAAAGTCTTCACCGGCATGGAGATTGACTATCTGACTCCCGCGCACGGTCCGTCGGCGCCATATTTCACCGATCTCGGCCTTGACTTCGCCATAGGCTCAGTGCATTTCGTACCCTCGCAGCGCGGTGAATACATAGACATCGACGGCAGCTTCGAGCGGTTCGCCCGTAATATGGATATGAAGTTCGACGGCGACCTGCGCTACGTGGTCGAGACGTTCTATGACCAGTCGGCCGAGATGCTCAGCCGCGGCGGCTTCGATATCCTGGGACATTTCGACAAGATCACCAAGAACGCCGCCGTCTACGACCCGGACCTTGAACAGCACGGCTGGTACACCGACCTGACCGCGGCCTACATCAGCGAAATCATCGCCTCCGGGGTCATAGTAGAAATCAACACCAAGGCCATCGACTCCGACCTGCGCTTCTACCCACATCACAGCTACTGGAAGCAGCTGACCGATGCCGGAGTGGAGCTTGCAGTCAACTCCGACTGCCACTATGCCGACCGCATCAATTTCGGTCGTGACGAAGCCTTCCGTCTTCTCGAATCATACGGATACCGCTATTGACATCAAGCATCTGACTGACGAAATGACCGCAAACCGAATGAGATCCATCCCCCTGCAGCTGCTCGCGCCGGCCCGCGACGCCGATACTGCACTGGCCGCCATATCACACGGCGCCGATGCCGTCTACATCGGCGCGCCCGCATTCAGCGCCAGAAGTGCGGCCTCCAATACCGTCAGCGAAATCCGGCGCGTGGTCGAGGGCGCCGAACCGTTCGGTGTCAAGGTATTTGTAACGCTCAACACCGTACTGCTCGACAGCGAGCTGCCCGAGGCCCGGCGCCTCGTCGGCGAACTGTGGGACGCCGGCGTCTCATCATCCAGGATCCGGCTCTGCTCTCCACGGATCTGCCGCCGATCGATCTCCACGCCTCCACCCAGTGGAACAGCGACACCGTCGGGAAGATCGAAATGCTATCGCGCGCCGGATTCTCGCAGATCGTCGTGCCGCGCGAGTTTTCGCTCGCGAAGATCCGCGAGGCAAAGGATGCCGTCGGCGACCGTGCCGAGCTCGAGGTCTTCGTCCACGGCGCTCTTTGCGTAAGCTACAGCGGTGGATGCCATGCCGGCCAGGTGCTTTCCGGCCGCAGCGCCAACCGGGGCCGTTGCCCGCAGGTCTGCCGCTACGAATTCACACTCACCGATGCCGCAGGGCGCCCCGTAGCTCAGCTGCCCGACGGCGGATTCGCCACACGCCACTGGCTGTCGCTCGCCGACATGAACCGCCTCGACTCCCTGCAGGCGCTCGCCGATGCGGGAGCCTCGTCGTTCAAGATCGAGGGCCGGCTCAAACCCGTCTCATACGTCAAGAATGTCACAGCCGCCTACTCGCGCGAACTCGACCGCATAGTGGCCGCTTCCGGCGGGCGCTTCCGGCGCGCATCCTTCGGCCGCACCGACATCACCTTCGCTCCCGACCCGGCCCGCAGCTTCAACCGCGGATTCACGCACTATTTCCTGCGTCCTGCCGACCGCAGCGGCATCACGTCATGGGCCACCCCGAAGTGGGTCGGTCCGAAGGTAGCCATTCTCACCGGTGCCCGAGGTCTCGTCCTCACCGTGAAAGCCGAAACAGAGCTGCACAACGGCGACGGGCTTGCCTGGTTCGACGGAAATGGCTCGTTTCAGGGATTCCGCGTCAACCGCGCCGAAGGCGGCCGCATATTCGCCGCACCCGGCTCGACCATACCGACCCGACCCGGCACACCACTTTACCGCAACAACGACTCTGCCTTCGAGGCACTGATGGCCCGTGGCGACACCGCCCGGCGCACGATACCGATCGAATTCACCCTGCGACATTTGCCCGACGGGCGCCTGGCGGTCGATGCCGCCGACTGCCGCGGGTGCCGCGTCACCGTCAGTTCGGCCGAGGCGTTCACATCACAGGCACGCACTCCGCAAGAAGAGGGACGGAAGGGTATCATGCAGCGCCTCGGCGATACGGTATACTCCGCCGCGAACGTCGACGACCGCCTCGGCAGCCTATTCGTACCGGCATCGGCTCTGACGTCCCTGCGGCGCGAGGCTGTGGCCGCCCTCGACCGCGCATGGCGCATTACCCGCACGCCGCGCCGGCGCCGCGATATGTCGGCATCGGTAGCGCCCGACGAATTCGCCGGACAGGCGCTCGACTTCCATGCCAACGCAGCCAACGCGGAGGCGCAACGCTTCTACACCGCACACGGAGCCGTCCGCGTCGATCCGGCGCTCGAAGCACTTCCCGAGAATCCGCATGGCGAAGTCCACGTCATGACC
>CAJJQT010000154.1 GCA_905193995.1 uncultured Porphyromonadaceae bacterium
GCGCGGAGATTGTCGATCAGGCGCTTGATGGTGTGGCCCGTGTCGACGATGTCCTCGACGATGATCACCGTGCGGCCCTTGATGTCCTCATGCAGGCCCATGATCTCGTTCACCTTGCCTGTGCTCCCGGTCCCTTCGTAGCTCTTCAGGCGGATAAAGGTGATCTCGGCGTCGATAGTCTCGCAGGCGCGGAACAGGTCGGCTGCAAAAGGAAACGCCCCGTTCAGCACACAGATGAACAGAGGCGATTTCTCGGCACAGTCGCGCGTTATTTCCTTACCCAGCTCCTGGATGCGGGCACTGATATTGTCGCGTGAGATATACGGCTGGAAGGTCATGCCTTCGTACTTGACTTGTTTCATTTCTTCCAAAAGAAAAATTTTGTGCAAAGTTAGCAATTATTTTCGATCCGAGCCCCATCCCCCGCCAAATAATTTTCCACCAAAGCCGGCTATAAGAGCTATCGTAGCTATGATAGCTATTGTAGCTACCTTAGCCGGGTGAAAGCGATGCCGTCGAAGGTGAGGGTGCCGCGGTCGGCGGCGCGGCGCAGGTAAGCCATAGCTTCTTCGTACACCGTCGGGAAGCGTCGGCGGACGTCGCCTACATCGAGAGGACCACGGTCAAGTAGCTCCTCGAGTGCGGGTCCGACGTCGTGCGGCTGCCGTTTGCGCCGCGCGCGGCAGAGATCGCACCGGCCGCACGGCTTGGCAGTCGGGTCGCCGAAATAGCGCAGCATCCGCTCCACGCGGCAGCCTTCGTCGCTGAACACATAGTCGCGCATGGCCTCCATGCGGCGCGTGGCGCGCTCAAGCTGGTCCTCATAGACCGTGCGCGGGATGATGATATGCCGCCCCTCCTCGCGGTTCGACGGAAAATAGATGTAGGGCAGCGTGCGCTTCGGTATATATTGTAGTACGCGCATGCGCGCGAGGAGCAGCAGCGACTGATAAATGTCCTCGGTCGAATACGACGTCATGTACGACAGGCGCAGCTCGTCGATCGGCACGAAATCGGCGAAAATGCCCGTATACGTGCGCAGGATGGCCTGCAGGATAGCGTCGACGTCGGGCGGCAGACGCAAGGCGTAAAAGTCGCGCCGGTCCATGATCACCATCAGTCGCGAGCGGCTGTTGGCGTCGTCGCCGTACTCTATGACGCCCGAGCGGGTCAGAATCGACAGTGCCGCAGCCACGGGCCGTGGCTGCAGCCCGTACTGCCTGCAGAATGCCGTGGCATTAAACTCAAAGGTGTGGTTATACCCCTCGCCCATGGCCACGTCGAGAAACACACAAAGCTTGTCATAGATGTCGCGGATATAGTCGCGGGGCGGGAACGACTCGCTCAGGCGCCGCTTGAGCAGCCCCTTGTCGGCCTGCGTGGCGAGCAGCACGGCGTACGACGCCTGTCCGTCGCGGCCGCTGCGGCCTGCCTCCTGATAATACTCCTCGAGCGACGACGGCAGGTCGTAGTGGACCACCACGCGCACGTCGGGCTTGTCGATGCCCATCCCGAAAGCGTTCGTAGCCACCATTACCCGCTTGTGGCCGGCCATCCAGGCGTCCTGACGCTCCTCCTTTTCCTCGGGCGCCAGACCGGCATGATAGAAATCGGCGCTGATGCCTTGCTCAGCGAGCATGGCGGCGATGACTGCGGTGCGCCGCCGCGAGCGCACGTAGACGATCGCCGACCCTGACGTGCCGCGAAGCACCTGCCCCAGCATCTCGTCCTTGGCCTCGGTGCGGCGCACTATGTAGCTGAGATTGTCGCGCGAGAAACTTTTGGAGAACACCGCCGGCGACCGCATGCCCAGCTTGTCGGCTATGTCGGCCACTACCTGCGGAGTGGCGGTGGCCGTCAGGGCCAGGACGGGCACGGCGGGGAACGTCCGCCGCAGGTCGATGATTTTCAGATACGACGGACGGAAATCATAGCCCCACTGCGATATGCAGTGCGCCTCGTCGACCACGATCATGCTGACCGGCAGCTGCGCTATCGACGCCGCGAAATCGGCCCTCGACAGCTTCTCAGGCGACAGATACAGCAGTTTGGTCTTGCCCAGGAACAGCCGTTCCATCGCAACGTTGGCCTCGTGGCGGCTCATGCCCGAATGCAGGCAGGCGGCGGGGACATCGCGCCGGCGCAGGTTGTCGACCTGGTCCTTCATCAGCGATATCAGCGGAGTCACGACCAGCGTCACTCCGTCGAGCATCATCGCCGGCACCTGAAAGGTCACCGACTTGCCGCCGCCGGTCGGCAGCAGTCCTATGGTGTCGGTGCCGTCAAGCACCGAGCCGATGATCTCGCGCTGGCATTCGCGGAAACCGGTGTAGCCCCAGTAGCGCCCGAGTACGTCCTCCGGAGTCATGTCATTCCGTCTCGTCGGAGATACGGATCTGCTTTACGAGCAGCTGCAGCGACGAGCTGGCGTTGTGGTGCTTGTTCTCCTCGATGGTGTAGCAGATATTGAAGGGCTTGCCGGCGTGTATGTAGTCGAAGTAGCGGGCCATGTTGAAGGCGATGCCGTTAATCACCTTGCCCGAAGTATCGTCGACGAGTTCAAGCTTGATATGCTCCAGATGCTTGCCCACGAGCATGCTCGTGCCGAAGTCCTTGACGTTGCGGGTGCAGAAAGTGGGCTTCTGGTTGCCCGGGCCGAAAGGATTGAACAGCCGCAGCGTCGAGATCAGTTCGGGCGTGATCTGCGCGAACGTCATGAACGCGTCGATGTCGATCACGGGCGTCTGCTGCTCGGGCAGGATGTGCTCGGCGACATACTCCTCGAACCGGCGCGTGAATTCCGGGATATTCTCCTCCTTCAGCGACAGGCCGACAGCATAGGGATGGCCGCCGAAATTCTCGAGAAGGTCGCGGGCCGAGTCGACAGCCTTGTAGATGTCGAAGCCCTGGACCGAGCGCGACGAGCCCGTGGCCAGGCCGTTGGCGAACGTCAGCACCACCGACGGCTTGTAGTACAGCTCGGTCAGGCGCGAGGCCACGATGCCTATGATGCCCTTGTGCCAGTCCTTGTTGTAGATGACGATCGACTTCTTGGGCGAGTACATCTCCCCCCGGGCCTCGAGGATGGCGTTGGCTTCCTCGGTGATGCGTTTGTCGAGCTCCTTGCGGTCCTTGTTGTACTGGTCGATGGCCAGGCTTTTGGCGGCGGCGTCCTTCGAGTCGCGGGCCACAAGCAGTTCGACGGCCTCGCGGCCGCTCTGCATGCGGCCCGATGCGTTGATGCGCGGGCCGATCTTGAAGATGACGTCGGTGATCGTGATTTCCTTGCCGCCAAGGCCGCAGGTGCGGATGATGGCACGCAGGCCCAGATTGGGATTGGTGTTGAGACGCTTCAGCCCCATATACGCCATTACGCGGTTCTCGCCCACCATGGGCACTATATCGGCCGCTATGCTCACGGCCACCAGGTCGAGCATGCACTCGAGCTCGGCCGTGCCGATGCCGTTCGATATCGAGAACGCCTGCATGAGCTTGTACCCCACCCCGCAGCCCGAGAGGTGGCGGCAGGGGTAAGTCGAACCCTCGAGTTTGGGGTTGAGGATCGCCACGGCCGGCGGCAGCGTATCGTCGGGCACGTGGTGGTCGCAGATGATGAAGTCGATGCCGAGCGTCTTGGCGTACTCGATCTCTTCGATGGCCTTGATGCCGCAGTCGAGAATGATGATTAGCTTCACGTCATCGGCCGCAGCGCTGTCGATGATCTGCCGCGAGATGCCGTACCCTTCGTCGTAGCGCGTCGGGATATAGAAGTCGATCTCCGAATAGAAATTCTGCAGATACCGGTAGACGAGTGCCACCGCCGTGGTCCCGTCGACGTCGTAGTCGCCGAACACAAGGATTTTTTCCTTCGAGCCCATGGCACGGTTGATGCGGTCCACCGCCTTGTCCATATCGGGCATCAGGAACGGATCGTGGAGATCGCGCACCGATGGATGGAAGAACTTCTCGGCCTTCTCTATCGAGGTGATGCCGCGCTGTACCAGCAGCTCGCACACCGGCGTGCAGTTGGCGTAGCGCCGCGCCAGCTCACTCTCGAGCTTTTGCTCTTCCGACGTCAGAGGGAGATAGTTCCATTTGCTGTTGCTTGTCATATGTTGTCTGTTTTATTTCATTCGGAACGCCGTCGGGCAGGTGCAGATCAAGCTGCGGGAAAGGGAAGCTTACTCCCTGGCCCGGCAGCTGCTTGTAGATCTGCTCGTTGACGGCGTAGTACACGCCCCAGTAGTCGGTCGTGCGGGTCCACGCCCGCAGTTTGAGCGTTACGGCGCTGTCGTCGAGCGAGTCGACAACCACACTGGGCGTGAAATCATGGCGCGGCTGCAGCGATTTGATCTGCTCCTCGCGGCGCTCCTTCCACTCCTCTACCTTTTCCTTGTGGCGGCTGAAGAGTGAGTGCAGGAACGAGCGCGGCCGTTCGGGCGCACTCTCGTCGCGGGCAGCTTCGGCGCATTCGGGATCCTCGGCCGCGGCCTCGTCGTCGCTGCAGTCGGCCTTGAGCAGGCGCGGCTCGGCGTCGACGATGGCAAGCAGGGCCCGGCGGGCGGTGTCGACGCTGTCGCCGTACGAAATACCTACGGTCCAGTCGACGCGCCGGTAGTTCTCGCGCGAGTAATTGTTGATCGAACCGGTCGACAGGCCCCCGTTCGGGATGGTTATCGACTTGTTGTCGGGCGTCAGGATGATGGTGCTGAATATCTGTATCTCCTTGACTGTACCCGCGAAGCCCTGCGCCTCGATGTAGTCGCCCACACGGTAGGGCTTCAGAAGAAGTATCAGCACGCCACCGGCGAAATTCTGCAGCGTGCCGCTCAGCGCCATGCCGACCGCGACGCCGGCCGAGGCGAAGATTGCCAGGAACGACGAGGTCTCGATGCCGAGAATGCCGATCACAGTCACTATCAGTATGAAGAACAGCACTATGCGGATGAAGCTCAGCACGAATGTCGCCAGCGAGTTGTCGACCCGGCGCCGCAGCAGTATGCGCGACACCATGGTGTAGAGCTTGCGGATGATGAACTTACCGGCGTAGAACACTATGCCGGCGATCAGCAGATTGATGGCCAATGTCACCAGACCGGCCACGAATTTGTCAAGCAGCTCGTCCAGCGGCAGCGATTTGAGC
>CAJJQT010000155.1 GCA_905193995.1 uncultured Porphyromonadaceae bacterium
TGCTTTCCCATTGCTTTCCCATAGCGATTTCCATGAACTAAGGGGCGGGGGCGGTTGTTAGATGGTTAGTAATTGCTAAGAAAATCGCTTAAAAATTTATGAATATGAACTCTCCCTTTGCTTTTCGCCGCCGGGCGGTCGAGACTCTGACTTTATCGCGCCTTTCGTTCAAGCCGCTGAGGCTGCCTGATATGCCATTGGTGAACAAGTATCTGCAGCGGTCGCAGTCGCGGGCGTGCGACTATACGATCGGGGGCCTGTATATGTGGATCGAATGTTTCAAGTATGAATACTGCGTGGTCGACGATACGCTGTTTGTCAAGGGAGTGGATGAGGCGAATCCGTCGGTGACGGCTTTCATGATGCCGGTGGGGTCGCTGACGGTCGGGGCCTCGATCGAGATGATCCGCGACTATTGCCGTATCAAGGGCATAAGGCCTATCTTCACGGCAGTGCCGGAAGACCGGGTGGATGATCTGCTCGACGCGCTGGGCCGCACCGCGCAGGTGGAGGAACTTGCAGACTGGAGCGACTATGTGTATGACATCACGTCGCTGGCGACGCTGACGGGCAAGCATATGATGAAGAAGCGCAACCATGTGAACCGGTTTTTCGCGGACAATCCGCACTGGCGGTTCGAGGCGCTGACGTTCGATATCCTGCCTGAGACGATGCTGTTTTTCGAGGGTCAGAGCCATCCTGACGATCCGGAGATGACCCGTCTTGAGGCGTACGAGAACGGTGAGTGCCGCCGTGTGCTGGCGAATCTGTCGAGCTACCCGTTCGAAGGCGCGGTGCTCCGGGGGGAAAGCGGCGAGATAGTGGCCTTCTCGGTAGGAGAGGTGATAGGCGACACGCTGTATGTACACATCGAGAAGATCAACCACGAGATTTCGGGTGCGGGCGCGGCGATCAACAAGCTGTTTTCGGCGTTCATGCTGCGGAGACATCCGGCTCTGCGGTATTCGAACCGCGAGGAGGACTGCGGCGATCCGGGTCTGAAGCTGGCCAAGGAGTCATACTTCCCGATGATGAAGCTGCGGAAGTATGATGTGATGCTGTAAACTTTAAATTTTAAATAAGGACTTTAAGGAGGGGGATATATAACAAGGTCACCGGCCGAGCCGGTGACCTTGTGTATTGAGAGATGGTGTGAAGGCTGGGACGCCTTCACTCCATCAGTTGGAATATGTGAATTTGATGCGGGGGGAGGAGGCGAGGAAGTCGCGCTTGGCGAAGTCGTAGATGCCCATGTCGAATTCGACTTCGGTGTCGCCGGGGTCGGTGATGTCGAGCTGGCTGTAGGGGATGAACAGTGTGAAGTCGGGCAGGTCGAGGCGGTCGGAGTCGATGACGATGTCCTTGTTGACGGTGACCTGTCCGTCGCCGGCGCGGTACTGTCCGTCGATGTCCATCAGAGGTTCGCCGTCGGCGTAATAGAACCATGCCACGACCTGGACGCGGTGTCGGTTGGCGTTGAGAATGTTGATCTTGGCATGTATCTCGAGGCCTTTCTCGCCGTCGACGACGACGCCGTGCTGTACGGTTACGTTCTCAAGGGTGGCGACGGGGCCGCTGGTCTCCTGTGTGACGTTGACCTTGACGCGGCGGCCGGCGCCTTCGATGTAGAAGTATTCCTCGCGGGGTGCGTTGGCTCGGTTGGCTTTATATGTGGCGGTGAATGAGTCGTCGGTCTTCTTGGTGAGAGTCATGAACGAGGGGAGGTCGGTGACTTCCCAGTTGGCGTCGCTTGTGGAGACGTAGTATGTGACAGTGCCACCGGTAGGCTTTAGGGCGATAGTGGGTGCGCTTTCGCCGTTGACGAGCAGGTAGGTCTCGTTGTCCTCGCGCTCGACAATGGTGGCGTAGGCTGTGTATACGTTTTCGTCGTCGATCCAGATTTCGTAGCGGTACTGTCCGGGCTCGAACTCGCTGTCGCGTCGGTGTCCGAATCCCATCATGCCGCCCATGTCGTTGTTTTCGCCGGCGAAGAACTGATAGTCGTAGTACTGTGTGTCGCCGTCGGGAGCGATGTCCTTGGGCTGCATGAGCGAGCCGTCGGGCTTATAGATGCGTACGTGGATGTAGGCGTTCTTGTCCTGGGCGAGGCCGTCGTAGGAGATGAGGGGGCGGAGGAAGCGCATCTCGTGGGCGTAGAGTGGCTGTCCGGCGGGAGTTATGATGCTGTTGTCCCAGGCCACGTTGGTGAATTTGAGGTCGTTGATCTGTAGCTTGGAGCGTGTACGGCCGTCGTCGACGGGGCGCTTGGCGGGACGCGGGGCCCCGGCCTGGTTGAGAGAGATGGAGACGGTGTACTTGCCGTCGGTGATCTTCATGAGGCCCTGGCGGACGATGGTGGATGCGTTGGGGCCGCAGGATACGACGATCTGGCTGCCGTTGTTGGAGTCGAGCGTAAGCCAGTCGGGGAGCTGGGCGACCTTGACGGCGCCGGCGGCGTCGGTGACGGAGAAAGTGAGGCTGCCGCCCTGGTTGGAGAAGCTGCGCGAGAGAGCCTGGGCCGAGTTGTCGACGCGGAGGCGCTTGCGGAGGGCCGAGAGGCGGCGGTTGCACTGGGCTTTGCCGTCGGCGATGGCGCGGTCGTCGGTGTCGGGGTTGTAGTTGATGTCGTTGGCGGCCGATTTGAAGAGAGTGAGCGCGTGGGCGAACTGCTGCTCGGTGGAGGCGCCTTTGAGTGCGGCCTGGGCCTGGGCGAGGGTTTCGTTGATAGCGAAGGCCGAGGCGGCGCCGATGACGAGGAGGATCAGGAGAGTGGAAAGCTTCTTTATCATAACGGATCAGTTGAAATTACGGTTGAGGATGACGAGCTGGCCGCTGACGATGCGGAGGGAGAATGAGCCGGCGGCGGGTGCGGATGAGAGGTTGATGCGGAGGGACTGCGCGTCGCCGCAGCGGACTGTGACGGTGGAGCTGCCTGATAAGGTGTGTCCGCCGGCTGAGAGGGTGTATTCGAGGCGGACGTTGGGCAGCTGCCGGTCGCAGAGTCCGACGTAGTCGAGGGTAAGTTCGGAACCGTCGAGCGAAGCGGCCTTGACGGCCATGAATATGCCGGGCGACTTGAAGCGTCGGGCGAGACCGTCGAGGCCGTTGAACACGCGGGAGTCGTCGGGCTTGACGAGGCCGGCTATCTGGTAGTAGGCGGCAGCGGTCTCGAAGTTGCCGGCCTCGGCCATGCCGGGCGCGCGCTCGAGGTAAAGCGCACTGACTTCGTCGGCCTTGGCGGCGAGGGCGGAGCGCAGGGGCTCGGGATCGTTGTTTTCCTTTTCGGCAAGGAATTCGTTGGTGTCGTAGATTGCGGTGATGGAGTCGAGGAGCTGACGGGCCTCGACGAGCGATAGGTATGAGTTCTTGTTGCCGGCGTCGATGTCGCTGCGGCAGCGGATGAACAGCTCGCGATACTGAGCCGAGACTGCCTCGCGGTCGGTATCGTCGGATGAGCCGGATGACTTGGAGGCTCCGACGAGGCTCATGATGTCGTCGCGGAACAAGTAGACGCCTGCTCCTGCCAAAGCGAGGAGCAGGATGGCGGCGACAGTGATTATCAATCCCTTGTGGCTCTTGCCGCCGGCTTCGTCGATATCGTCGGTCGCGGCCGGGGCCGGGCGGTCGATGACGGTGCCGGTGATGGGGACGGAATCGGCGGGGACTCCGGTATGCGAGGCGAACCACCGGTGCCCGGGCTCGTTCCGGCCCCGGAGGATGAGGTCGGTGTATTCGACGATCTGGTCGGCGGTCGGGCGCTCCCAGGGATCCTTTGCCAGGCACGCCTGCATGAGGTCGTTGAGTTCGGAGGAGAACCGGGCAGGGTCGAGGCGCGGGAGCTGGGCGCCGTTGAGCATCATGCCGCCGCCGTTGCCGGCGAAGGGTAGGTCGCCTGTGGCCATCTCGTATATTGAAACGCCGAGCGACCAAACGTCGCTGGCCTTGACGGCGATCGGGTCGGCCTGGAAGCGTTCGGGGCCCATGTAGGCGAGGGCGCCGGATCCGACGGAGCGCTTGGACTGCTTGCGCATGGTGGAGCGCATCTTGCGGCTGATGCCGAAGTCGGTGATGAGGAAGTGGCCGCGGTCGTCGGCGAGGATGTTCTCGGGCTTGATGTCCTGGTGGAGGATCGGAGGCTCGAGGTTGTGGAGGTAGCGGAGACCTGCGGCGACGTCGTGAGTGAACTGCCAGATGACGCGCTCGTCGACGTTGCCGATCATCTTTGCGGCGGAGCCTTTGGCGCAGTATTTCATGGTGAGGAAGGGGCGGTGCTGCCAGATGCCGAAGAAGTCGGTGGTGAGCAGGTGCTCGTCGGAGAGGCCGAAAGTGATGCGGTATTCGTCCTTGAACTCCTCCTGCCCGCTTGCGTCGAGGGAGAGGTATAGCTTGACGGCAATGTCGATTCCGAGTATGGTGTCGGTGGCCATCCAGACTTCGCCGAAGCTGCCGCTGCCGAGGTATTTGCGGAGTTGGTAGCGGTCGGCGATGACCATGCCTTCTTTAAGTTCTGTTTCGTTCATCGTGCTGAAGTGAGTGATATCTGAAAGCGGTAGGATGATTATCAGTCGTTGGAGCCGAGGATGGCCTGACGGAATCGCTCGGTCTCGGATTTGATCTTATCGATAGTCCAGTCGGGGAAGTTGGCGACAGCGTTCTGGGCTTCTTTCTTGACGTCGCCCTTGAGCCGGGGTATGATGTCGTTCTCGACGGCGACGGCGTAGGGAATGCGCTCTTCGAGGGCCTGAACAAGTCCCTCGAAGCGACCTTTCTGGTTGTACGGAGCCTTGGCGATCTGCCGTTTAAGGCTCTTGATGCGGTCTTTCCACCGGCTGATCTTTACTTGGTCGAGGCGCTCGGTGAGTTGCTCTTTCCAGGTTTTCTCGACGCCTTTGGATGTAGCCTGGTCGACCATGTCGGCGGGTGCGTGGGCATCCGGGTTGTCGACGGGTACGATTTCGACATCGTTGTCGGCGGTCGGGTGGGCATCGACGGTGGAGTGGGAGTCCTTGCCGTCGGGGTCGGCGTGAGCGGGCGCGCCGTCGGGACCTGCCGCGTCTGAGGGGGCGGCAGGGACGATGCCCGGGGCTTCGGATCCGTCGTAGGTGTC
>CAJJQT010000156.1 GCA_905193995.1 uncultured Porphyromonadaceae bacterium
CCGTTAAAAAAACAGCGGTCAATCCATATCAAGGCGTCCGGCACTGTGCCGGACGCCTGTTTTATATCCTACCTAAAATAGGGTATTTTGCCACAATGATTTGGCTGTGCGAATTATTGGTTGTAATTTTGTGAAGAATAGTGAAAGAATGTCAGGAGTTAAACTGTTCTAATATCAGAGAATTTCCGATATTCCACTATTTTTAAACAGCTTCTTAGAAAAACATGCGACTATCAGATTTAAAGCCGGGACAGACCGGCGTTATCACCAAGATATTAGGGCATGGGGCCTTCCGCAAGCGCGTTATGGAAATGGGATTTGTGCGCGGGCGGGAGGTAAGCGTCATTCTCAACGCCCCACTGCAGGATCCTGTAAAATACGCCCTCATGGGTTATGAAGTCTCTCTCAGACGCGCAGAGGCAAATCTCGTCGAAGTCGAACTGCTTGAGGACTGGAATGCATCGGCCACACATGCCGACAACGCCTGTGACATAAAGGAATGCGACACTTGCGACACGGGAGAGAAGCGTCTTCGCAAGGATAAAATAATCAATATCGCGCTTATCGGAAATCCCAATTGCGGCAAGACATCGCTCTTCAATATGGTATCAGGCGCCCACGAACACGTCGGAAATTACGCGGGAGTGACCGTCGGTGCAAAAGAGGGATCACTCAAATACAAGGGCTACAGGCTTAACATCGTCGATCTGCCAGGAACTTATTCACTTTCGGCATATTCGCCTGAAGAGCTGTATGTGATGAGATATCTGCGGGAAGAGACTCCAGATGTGATAGTGAATGTGATCGTGGCTTCAAATCTGGAACGCAACCTGTATCTGACCACGGAGCTCATAGACATGAACCTGCCGATGGTGATCGACCTCAACATGTATGACGAGTTGCAGAAAGGAAACGCAAAGCTCGATTACAAATCACTCGGCAAAATGCTCGGAGTGCCGTTCGTGCCTACGATAGCATCTACGGGATGGGGAATCGACAAGCTTCTCGATACCGTAATCGAGGTATACGAAATGAAAAATCCGGATACACGCCACATACACGTCAGCATGAATCCGGAAATCGAACAGGCTGTATCCGGTTTGAATCAGGAATTCAAACCGGACCATACGGTAACGGAACATTTCTCGCCGCGCTTCCTCGCGATAAAATTTATGGAGCGTGATCCGGAAATAGAGAATATGCTCAAGGACAATGCGAATTATCCACGTTGGGCAGCTATGCGCGACAAAGAGGACGCACGGATACAGGAACAGCTGAACGAAGACGTGACATCCGCGATCTCCGCCGATAAATACGGATTCATCCAGGGCGCGTTGCGGGAAACGATGGAAGGATCTCTCGACAAAGAAGAGAAGTCCACAAAAATAATCGACGCCTTTGTCACAAACAAACTGTTCGGCTTCCCGCTGTTCCTGATGATCATGTTCGTGATCTTCTGGGCTACATTCTTCATCGGCCAGTACCCGATGGACTGGATTCAGGCCGGGGTCGACTGGCTGTCGGCTCTCACGGCCGACTATATGCCCGACGGCATACTCAAAGACCTCGTTGCCGACGGCATCATCGGCGGCGTCGGCGGCGTGATAGTGTTCCTGCCCAACATACTGATTCTTTACTTCTGCATCTCGTTCATGGAGGACACGGGCTACATGGCCCGCGCCGCATTCATCATGGACAAGATCATGCACCGCATAGGCCTTCACGGCAAGTCGTTCATCCCGCTGCTGATGGGATTCGGGTGCAACGTGCCGGCCATTCTGGCCACCCGCTCGATCGAAAGCCGTTCGAGTCGCCTGATCACCATTCTTATCAACCCGTTCATGTCGTGCTCGGCCCGGCTGCCGATCTACGTCCTGTTCATCGGCACGTTCTTCTACGGCCATGCCGCCCTGGTGTTCATGTGCCTGTATCTGCTCGGCATCGCCGTGGCGGTAGTCACGGCCCGGCTGCTGCGCAAGGTACTGTTCAAGAAGGACGAGACGCCGTTCGTCATGGAGCTGCCCCCCTACCGCATTCCGACGTGGAACGCAATGCTGCGCCATACGTGGGGCAAGGGCGTGCAGTACCTCCGCAAGATGGGCGGCATCATTCTGTTCGCGAGCATCGTAGTGTGGGCACTCAACTATTTCCCGCGCCACGACGGCGTGCAGCACTCGGCCGATGATTCGTCGATCAGCCTCGAGCGTGACTCGTTCCTGGAGGCTGCCGGCAAGTTCATCAATCCGGTCATGGAACCGCTGGGCTTCAGCTGGCGGGCGTCGGTGGCCGCGCTTGCCGGCGTGCCGGCCAAGGAAATCGTAGTGTCGACCCTGGGCGTGCTCTACACCGACAGTGAGGCCGTCGACGATGTGTCGCTCGGACACCGCCTCACGGCCGCGGGTCCCGGCGGATCGGCCCCCGACTTCACTCCGGCGGTCGCCCTGAGCTTTCTGATATTCATTCTGCTCTACTGCCCCTGCATGGCCACCGTGACGGCCATCGTCAAGGAGACCGGCTCATGGCGCTGGGGGGCGTTCAGCGTCATCTACAATACGGCGGTCGCCTGGCTGATCGCCTTCATCGTCTACCGGATAGCATTGCTGATATGACCGACCGACTGCAGACCGCCGTAAGCGACATCGCGGCAGCGTGCAGCGACTATGCACTGGTGCCGCTCCTGCTCGCAGTCGCCCTGTATTTCACCTGGCTCACCCGCGGGGTGCAGTTCACCATGATCCCCGAGATGCTGCGTCTGCTTGTGCGGTCGGGGCGCAAGGTCCGCGGCACCGGAGCGCGCGGCACCGGGGGCGTCAGCTCGTTCCAGGCGTTCGCCGTCTCGATCGCCTCGCGCACCGGCAACCTTGCGGGCGTGGCGTCGGCCATCGCCATCGGGGGCCCGGGCGCCGTGTTCTGGATGTGGGTCATCGCGCTGCTGGGGGCCGCCACAGCGTTCGCCGAGTCGACGCTGGCGCAGCTGTTCAAGGTCCGCGGCGCCGCGTCGTTCGTCGGCGGCCCGGCCTACTACATCGAGCGCGGTCTGCGCTGCCGGCCGTGGGCCGTGACGTTCGCCGTGCTGATCACGCTGACGTTCGGCTTCGCATTCAACACCGTGCAGGCCAATACCATCGCCGGGGCCGCGGGCGAGTCGTTCGGCATCCCGGCGGGGGCCGTGGCCGCGGCGCTGGCCGTGCTGACCCTGGCCGTCATCTGCGGCGGCATCCGGCGCATAGCGCGGTTCAGCCAGTGGGGCGTGCCGGTCATGGCCGTGGCCTACCTCGTGCTGGCTCTCGCGGTGGTGATCCTCAACATCGGCCGGCTGCCCGACGTACTCTGCCTGATCGTCGAGAACGCCTTCGGGCTGCGCGAGGCCGCCGGAGGCACGCTGGGCGCCGCCATGGCCATGGGCATCCGGCGCGGCCTGTTCAGCAACGAGGCCGGCGAGGGCTCCACGCCCTGCGCCGCCGCCACGGCCGACGTCTCGCACCCCGTCAAGCAGGGGCTCATACAGGCCCTGGGCGTCTACACCGACACGCTGGTCGTGTGCTCGTGCACGGCGTTCATCATCCTCTGCAGCGGGCTCAGCCCCGCCGGGGGCGGCGACGGCATCGTGCTCACCCAGCGGGCCATCGACGCCGGCCTGGGCGCGGGCGGCGGCGCGGGCTCGGCATTCGTGGCCGTGGCCGTTTTTTTCTTCGCCTTCACCAGCATCGTGGCCAACTACTACTACGGCGAGACGAACCTGCGGTTCATCACCCGCCGGCGCTGGGTCGTGCCGGCTTACCGGGCAGCCGTCGGGGCGGTCGTGGCCGCCGGCGCGCTGGCCTCGCTCGACCTCGTGTGGGGCCTGGCCGACATCACCATGGCGCTGATGACGCTGTGCAACCTGGCGGCGATCGCGGCGCTTTCGCCCTACGTGCGGGCGCTGCTCACGGACTACCGGCGCCAGCTGCCGCTGGGCGACCCCGTCTACCGGGCCTCCTCTGTCCCCAAGATCGCCCGCATCACCGACGTTTGGAAATAATTTAGTAACTTTGCGAAAAAAAGGAGACGAAAATGGATACAATGAGCGAGTTTGACAGGGCGGTGGCCGGGTGCCGCGGGATATTCGCGGCGAAGCTGGCCGACTACGGAGCGTCGTGGCGGATAATGCGGCCGCGGAGCGTGACGGACCAGATATTCATCAAGGCTAAGCGGATCCGGTCGGTCGAGACGAAGGGGCGCACGGCCGTGGGCGAGGGCATACTGCCGGAGTTCAAGGCGATAGTGAACTATGCGATAATCGGGATAATACAGCTGCGCGAGGGCTACTCGGACACGATCGACACGGACGCTGACCGGGCCGTGGAGCTGTACGACGGCATAGCGGCCGAGGCGCGGGCGCTGCTGGAGCGGAAGAACCACGACTACGACGAGGCGTGGCGGCAGATGCGGGTATCGTCGTACACGGACTTCATACTGACGAAGACGGAGCGCGTGAAGGAGATCGAGGACAACGGCGGGGCGGTCAGGGTATCGGAGGGCATCGACTCGAATTATTTCGACATACTGGTGTACGCCGTGTTCGGCATAATCAAGCTGACGGAATGCCCGCAGGAGTGAAGACGGCGGCGGTGTGGCTGCTGCGGCTGGCGACGGGGGCGACGTTCGCCGTGTCGGGCTGGGCGAAGTGCACGGATCCGTGGGGGTTCGTGATCAAGATACAGGAGTACCTGGCGGTGTGGGGCTGGCAGGGGGTGCCGCGCGACGCGGTGCTGGTCGGTGCGGTGGCGCTGTCGGTGCTGGAGCTGGTGACGGGCGTGGCGCTGGCGATGGGGTCGCTGCGGCGGTCGACGCCGGTGTGCGGGCTGGCGATGATGGCTGTGATGCTGCCGCTGACGGTGTACATCTACGCGGCCGACCCGGTGGCGGACTGCGGCTGCTTCGGTGACTTCCTGATAATATCTAACGGGGCGACGCTGGCGAAGAACATAGCGCTGACGGCGGCGCTGGCGCTGCTGCTGGTGTGGCACGGAGCGGCGCGCCCGCTGGTGCGGCCGTCGCTGCAGTGGCTGGCGCTGGCCATAGCGGGTGTGTACGGG
>CAJJQT010000157.1 GCA_905193995.1 uncultured Porphyromonadaceae bacterium
GCGTCACGGTCACGTCGCCGAAGCCGTTCGCCGCGGCCGCGCCGTCGGCCGATGCAGCCAGCGGTGCCATCTGATGTAGCGTGGCCGTGTAGACGGCGCGGGTCGAGCCCTGGTAGTCGCGGGCGAAATAGTGAGCCTCGCCGTCGGTCATCGTCACATAGCCGCCGTCGAAGTGGTAGATCCACCCACGGCCGCTGACCGACTCGAACGATCCGGCGAACGTGTGGCGCGTCTCGTCGGTGCGCACCCGCTCGCGGGTGACGCCCTTGCGGTCGGTGAACAGCTCCGTGTAGCGCCGCGTATGCCGCCGCTGCGCCAGTGTCCCATCCGGCCGGTAGCGCAGCATGATGCTGTTCGTCCCCATGTCGATGAAGCGCGGCAGGGCGGCGCCGAACGCCTCGTAGTCGATTCGGGCTATGTGGCGCGTGCTGTCCGATACAAGCCGCCCGTCGCGGTCGTAGGCCATGGCGGCGGGGTAGTCGCCGCGGCTGATGCGCGGCACGGTGCCCGACATGATGTCCTCGGCGTACTCCGTCACGTCCGACACAAGGTTGCCGTCGAGCGTGACATGTGTCTCCGACACCGCCGTGCCCCGCCAGCTGCGGTCGACGCGGCGCACGTTGCCGTTGAGGTCGAAGTCGAGCGTCTCGCTCAGCCGCGTGCCCGTGGCCGAGGTCATGCGGCCCATCCGGTCGTAGACGTAGCACAGCGTGTCGGCCGCAGCCCCGGGGCCGGGGCGCGTGACCGACGCCACGATGTTGCCGCTGTAGTCGGCGTGGGCGGCATTGAGCGGCGAGGCGCCGTAGAAAAGCTGCTGGCTGAACAGCGGCGAGCTCACCGACGTCATCCGCGAGCGCACGTCGTAGGCATACGCGGCCGTCACGCCGTCAGTGACCTCCGCAAGACGCCCCAGGCCGTCGTAGGTGTATCTGCGCAGGACCGTCCATCCAGACGGACTGATGTCGGCCGAGGTGTTGAAGTCGGTGCGGACGACGCGTCCCGCCCGGTCGAGCGTGTGACGCAACGCCACCTGCCGCGAGTCAATTACGGTCTGCTCGGCCATGTTGTCGTAGCGCTCGCACTGCCACACCACATTCCCGCAGAAGTCGTAGCGCGTGAACAGACACAGCCGGTAGCTCTGCCCGAAGCTGTCGTACTCGACGCTCGTGACCGGCCGCGCCTTGCTGTCGTAGCCCACGGCGCGGACATAAACGGTGCCGTCGACCTTGTAGGCCATGCCCGTCTGCAGCCCCCGGCCGCCGGCCATTTCGACAGCTTCGGCCGCCGCGGGTGCCTCGGGCAGCGTGGCCCATTCCATGAAGCCGTAGTCGTCGTAGAGCCACGACTGATAGGGCTCGAACGTGCCCGGCGCGTCCGCGCAGTCGTAGTAAAGATCGGCGTAGCGGGTATCGTCGCGCCGCGCCGTGATCATGACGGTGTCGAGCATCGCGGCGAGCCGCGTCTGCGACGTCGTGGTGGTGAGCACGCCCTGCACGGCCTTGCGGTGGTTGGCGTCGTACATAAGGTAAGTCCACTGATGGGCGGCGTGCTGCTCGCCGGTCTGCGTCAGCACCAGGCGGCCGAGGGCGTCGTAGACGTTGTAGGCCGTCTCGCGGCCCGGCGCCCTGTATCTGGTCCCGCGGTGACGCCAGTCGTAAGTGTAGTACCAGGCGTAGCGCTTCATCTCGGCGCGGTTGACCGACATCTCGGTCCCGATGCTGTTGGCCAGCTCGGGCTGAAGCACCACGCGCAGGTCGCCGTAGCGGTCGTACACGCGGCGCGTGTCGGCGTACGTCCCCTCGTCGGTGATCACGCGGCGGCACAGCGGCACGCCCTCGCAGTCCTCGAACTCGATGACGCGGCGGCCGTCGGGATCGATGCTTTCGGTCACGCGCAGCGAATTGGCCGGATACATCCCGACGTTCCTCACAAGGCTGCCGGAGAACTCGTAGCGCGCAAGCGACAACGCCCCTGCAGCATCGTTATAGCCGTATTCCACTTTAGCATGATGGCCCGCTGCGGCCTGCCCCGGTGCCGTCACATGGGTTGGACGCCGCAGGGCCGTTTCTTCGTATAGCGTTTCAGTATAGGCACGCGTATCGCCGTAAAAATCGGCAGCCTCGGCCGCGAAAGCTTCGGCGCCGGGAAGCATTCCCTGCGAAAGCTCAATCGGGACGGGCTGCCAGCGACGCGCTTCCAGACCGCGGCGGTCATATTCGACAAAAGTGAATATGTCCTCGCCGGCGCCACCCGCGCCCATCTCGCACTGCCCTATGGGGCGGCCCAGGCCGTCGAAATAGCTCAGCGAGATCTGCGTCGGCCCGTCGTACAACTGCGACTCACTCAGCACGCCGTCGGTGATGCTTACCCCAGGCCGCGCCCGCATGACGTAGTTGCGCTGCGTCGGCGCCACGTCGGCGCGCACCGCCGCCGGTCCCGCGGCTGCCAGTGCGGCCGCAAAAGCTATATATATTCCCAGGGGCCCTCTCATGGCTTTATGTGTTTTGAGGTGAAGTGTCGGTCGCCGTCAGTGACTTCAACTATGTATGTACCCGGTGTGAATGCCGATGTGTCGAACGTACCGGCCGAGGCGTTGCCGCTGAGTATCAGCAGCCCTCCGAGGCTGTAGACGCGCACCGTAAACGCCGACGGCTCGGCGCCGTTCATCGAGATGCGGATGCGGTCGCTGAATACTGCTGGATAGACCGAACATGCGGCGTCTGTTAGGCCGTGGACTACATCGGAGGCCGAGGCCGTGCGCGATGCCTGACGGGCGGCCGGTCGCTCAGGCTCGGCGATGTCAAGATCGAGGCGTTGCTGTTCGGGACTATAATAATAGCCTACCGCGAGGGTGTCGGCCTTTTCTCCGCCCGCATATACGGTATATTCTTCTGTCTGTATGAGAGGATAGCGCAGGCCGTCGGCGTAGAACAGGGCGAAGTGCGCCACCATGTGGATGGAATCGGTCAGGAAGTCGTGATTATCAAAATCGGCCGGAGCTGTCAGCACCGAGTCGCGCGGATCGGCCGTACAGGTCATACCCGATACAAGCGCCGACTGCAGCAGCCGCGCGTTCCGGATGGTATCGCCCTCGGGCATGACGATGTCGCAAAGACGCGGAGTCTGGGCTATCCACACGCCGGTATGACGGAGATTGCCGCCGATTCCGTCTGTGCCGCGATAGTCGAAACCTCCCTGCATGGAATCGGCCGGGACGGCAAAAGGCATCGGACGCGGGGCTGCGGCGCGCATGAGTGTACCGGGGCGGCCCTCGGAAGACAGCCATGCGGCATCGCCACGCATCAGGAGCACCCTCGACTGGCCCTGCTCGAGTTCATACACCGTCGAGTCGGACTGATATATGTATTTCCGTTCGATAGCCCGTCCGACGGATGTACGGGAGAAATCATAAACCGAATCACAGCTGCCGGTCATGGATTCAAAGCCGCTCAGTGCATTCAGCCTCAGCCGGTCGCCGGCCACGGGCATACGGGCCGCATCGCCGGCGTAGACCAGCGTGGCGGCCATAAGGGCCAGAGAAGTCAGAAATGCGGAGCGTCTTTTCATTTTTTTGAGTGATTTTAATAGACGTAGTAATACTGTTCGATGAGCGAGTTGTTGACATCGCGGACCGTTGTCAGTCGTCCCTGCCGGTCGTAGCCGTAGCGCGACACCATATGGTCGCCCTCGTTTATTTCGGCCGGCCCCACAAGCGGCGACCATTTCAGAACCTTGATGGACGCACCGGGGAAGTTCTCGCGCAGCGATTCGGCCGCGTCTCTCGGGCTGCCCTGGCAGGCGGCGCGGAGCTGGCTGTAGCTTACGCCGGTAGCCTCGACAGCCGGATACAGGCCTTCGTAGTCCCACAGATATGACACGAGTATCTGATTGTTGTATCTGATCTCTACAAGGCGTCCCTCATCGTACGAATAGCGGTAGCCCGTGTTGCCGAAATAATTTATCAGCTGCGTGGTGGCGCTCTTTCCGGAGATCAGACTTTCGGCGAATGACGCGCCCTTTTTCTTGAGCGGATGTATGGCCGTAAGCCTGAAAGCCTTATCATATGTTCTGTATTCCCCCGAGATAATAACTCCGTCTTCTACTGTTATTTCTGTCTCTTTCAGCGGCAGATGCATATTGTCGTTGCTTACATAGGTATAGTAAGTAGTCTTGACCCGCCCGTCGGCGAGAGAATCGACGCGGGCTTTTACCAGCTCGCGGTCGAGCCGGTCGGTATATCCGTCTACGAAATACTTATAGTTGACCGACGTACGGAATCCACCGTCAGTGAATACTTCCGACTTCGTTGTCTTGAAATAGGGAATCAGGGAGAATTTGCCGATCGAATAAAGGTGCTTTACGCTCGGGCCGACAGTCTCATTGGCCCAGTTTGTAAAGTTGGTGACCACGAACGCGTCCGTTGTCAGTACTGCCGGCGAGTCAGCCTCGTAGATGTTGTAGTCGTAATATACTGTCGGACGCGTTTTTCCCTGCCGCGCCATATCGTGTCTTACAAGCAGCCCGCGCCTGAATGCTCTTGATGTATTGACTCTCTGCGATGCCGGCTGCGACTGCAGGTAGAGTGTTCGGTTCAGAGGATCTTTGTTCCCGTCATCCCGTGCAGTCGAATAATGGAAGTGTTCAACATCTCTCCCGGCGAGCTGTGAATTTACAGAATTTTGTTGCGAAAGGACTACACCGACGTCAGAATACTCTACCGAGGGGCCCGAACCGTAATCCGATGCCATACCGTGTGTACCCGTCACATATATCTGGGAATAAGCGTCGAAATTCCAATAAGGCATATCGGAGTTTGGAGCCTTTCCCTGCATCACAAGATAATAGAAATGGGTAAACTCGGGCATCGACCGCACATCTCCGCTTGTTGTCCCTGACTCCTTGTCATTGCTGTAATAGAAAACCTTGCACACGGGCGGAGTATCTCCGAATTCGGAAGTTATACTGCGTATCCTCAGTCCGGGCCACCGCACATTGCTTAGATCGGATACGGGAGCTGTTTTGACA
>CAJJQT010000158.1 GCA_905193995.1 uncultured Porphyromonadaceae bacterium
CGTCAGTCCGACGCCCTTTTTCAGCATGTCAAGCATCTGCCCGACCGCTTCGCCGAGCTGGAGGCGGAGGGCTGGCTGGAGGGGATCTCTGTGGTAGGGGCCTCTCCCCGCCCCAGGGCGGTGGAGGGCTCCTATATGCCCTGCTTTTTGGCGGGGGAGAACCAAGGGCGCGTACTGGCCGGGGTTTTGCACGTCCCGTTCTGTCCCGTCTCCCACCAGCAGGGTCATATTGCAGCCGCAGCCTGGTCGGCGGGACGGCCGGAGCTGCTGGATGCGCCCCTGCTGGCCTGGCATCTGTCCGGCGGCACGACCGAGCTTTTGTATGTGCATCCACAGGGAACCAACGTCTGCGCGGCGCGCATCGGCGGCACCAGCGATCTCTCCGCCGGACAGCTGATCGACCGTACCGGCCTGCTGCTGGGCCTGGGCGTTGAGGATGTCCTGCTGAGCCTGGCCGAAGACGGTCTCGATCTCCTTGATGGCGGGTTCGACGGCGGCTACGTCCTGGTTTTTGTGGGCTTCTTTCAGCTTGGCGACGGCGGCCTCGATGGCAGCCTTGCGGTCGGCGGGGAGCTTGTCGCCGAGTTCGGCGAGCTGCTTCTCGGTCTGGAAGATGACGGCGTCGGCCTTGTTGAGGGTGTCGATGCGTTCCTTCTCCTTGGCGTCGGCGGCTGCGTTGGCGGCTGCCTCGTCCTTCATACGCTGGATTTCGGCGTCGGTCAGGCCGCTTGAGGCCTCGATGCGGATCGACTGTTCCTTGCCTGTGGCCTTATCCTTGGCGGATACGTTGAGGATGCCGTTGGCGTCGATCTCGAAGGTGACTTCGATCTGCGGGATGCCGCGGGGAGCGGGAGCGATGCCGTCGAGGTGGAACTTGCCCAGGAGCTTATCGTCCTTGGCCATGGGGCGTTCGCCCTGCAGGACGTTGATCTCGACAGAGGGCTGATTGTCGGCCGCGGTCGAGAAGGTCTCGCTCTTGCGGGTCGGGATGGTTGTGTTGGCTTCGATGAGCTTGGTCATGACGCCGCCGAGGGTCTCGATGCCTACCGACAGGGGCACGACGTCGAGCAGCAGCACGTCCTTGACTTCGCCCGAGAGGACACCGCCCTGGATGGCAGCGCCGACGGCTACTACCTCATCGGGGTTGACGCCCTTGGAGGGAGCCTTGCCGAAGAATTTCTCGACTACCTGCTGGATGGCGGGGATACGGGTCGAACCGCCCACGAGGATCACTTCGTCGATGTCCGACGGCTTCAGGCCGGCGTCCTTGAGGGCCTCTTCGCAGGGCTTGAGGGTACGCTGGATGAGCTTGTCGGCGAGCTGCTCGAATTTGGCGCGGGTGAGCGTCTTCACGAGGTGCTTTGGCACACCGTCGACGGGCATGATGTACGGCAGATTGATCTCGGTCGAGGTGGTCGACGAAAGTTCGATCTTGGCCTTTTCGGCGGCTTCCTTCAGGCGCTGCATGGCCATCGGGTCCTTACGCAGGTCGACGCCTTCCTCCTTGAGGAATTCGTCGGCCAGCCAGTCGATGATGACGTGGTCGAAGTCGTCGCCACCGAGGTGGGTGTCACCGTTGGTCGACTTCACTTCGAAGACGCCGTCGCCGAGTTCGAGGATCGAGATATCGAATGTGCCGCCGCCGAGGTCGAATACGGCGATCTTCTGGTCCTTGTTGGTCTTGTCGAGGCCGTAGGCCAGGGCAGCCGCGGTGGGTTCGTTGACGATACGCTTCACGGTCAGACCGGCGATCTCGCCGGCTTCCTTAGTTGCCTGGCGCTGCGAGTCGTTGAAGTAGGCCGGCACGGTGATGACGGCTTCGGTCACGGGCTGGCCCAGATAATCTTCGGCGGTCTTCTTCATCTTCTGCAGGATCATTGCCGAGATTTCCTGCGGGGTGTAGTCGCGGCCGTCGATGTCGACGCGCGGCATATCGTTGGCGCCGCATACCACCTTGTAGGGTACACGCTTGATTTCTTCAGCCACCTGCTGGCAATTTTCGCCCATGAAGCGCTTGATCGAGTAGATGGTACGCTTGGGGTTGGTGATTGCCTGACGCTTGGCGGGATCGCCCACCTTGCGTTCGCCGCCTTCGACGAAAGCGACCACCGAAGGCGTGGTGTTGCGGCCTTCGCTGTTAGGAATTACTTGAGGCTCATTGCCTTCGAGGACTGCTACGCACGAATTGGTCGTGCCTAAGTCGATGCCTATGATTTTTCCCATAGTTGTAGAGTTTTATGTTGTTTTCTTATATTGTTACTTTTTTAGCCTTTCAATCACTCTATAAACAAATGTTGTGCCAAAAAGGTTTGTACGCCATTTTTAGCACAACATGCCGTCCCGCGCGACACTTCCGCGGAAAAAATATGTCACCGGTTACTGACAAGTTGTCACATACGCGGCCACGGCAAAGATCAGCGAATAGACACACATCAGCACCGACGTCAGACCCAGGAGGGGCGTCAGCGAGGCGCCTCTGCGGCGCGTCATGGCCCGCGCTACAGCGCATGAGGCAGCCAGCACCAGAGCCGGCACCGTCCACCACGCCCCCCCCAACCAAAGCCACTGCGGCAGCATCAGAGCCATGGCCGCGGCTGCGTTGACGGCATAGAGACGGGGCATCGCGCCGGAACCGAACTTCACGGCCAGCGTGCGCTTGCCGACGGCCCGGTCGTCGTCGGCATCGCGGTAATTGTTGACGATAAGCACGTTGGCACCGAGCAGCCCTATGGCCAGCCCTCCGGCTGCCACCGTCCACGACCACTGGAGCGTCTCGACATAATAAGTAAGGTTGACCGGTATGAGGCCGAAGAAGAATATCACGGCCACTTCGCCGAGCCCGTGCGTCGACAGCGGGTAAGGACCCGTGCTGTACATGAACACGCCTACGGCCACCGCAGCGCCTACGGCGATCAGCCACCAGCCGCCCCAGCCCACCAGCGACAGGCCGGCGCAGGCCACCAGCCCGAGCGTCACGCCGACGGCACGCAGCATGGCCCGTGGCGTGATGTCGCCTTCGGTGACCCCGCGCCGCGGCCCTTCACGCCCGGCACGGTCGCGCCCGGCTGTGTAGTCGTAGTACTCGTTGGCGAAGTTTGAAGCTATCTGCGCCAGAACGGCGAACACCAGGCATATCACTGCCGGCGTCCAGTTTACATTGTCATTAATAAAATTATAGCCGACGGCCGTAATTATACCGGCCACCGACACAGGCAGCGTACGCAGCCGCATCGCCTCGATCCAGGCGCGGAATGTCGTCATTTTTCCCATATCGGGGCCAAAATTAGACAATTTTTTTGAGAATTTTATCTAATTTTGATTCCTGATCTAAAAAATCACCGCTGCGGCGTTGCAAACCGTCCCGGCTGCGCGTGATATAATCGAAATGGACAAAGAAGGCTTCATATCACTCGTTCAGGGCTTCGGCCCGCGGCTGCGTTCGATGGCCCGCGCAATCGTCGGCAACGACGCCGACGCGGCCGACGCCCTGCAGGATGCCTTCTGCACGCTCTGGGACCGCCGTGCCGACCTGGGCGAGGGCGAGGCCGACGCCGTGGCCGTGGCTGCTGTCCGCAACCGCAGCATCGACCTGCTGCGCCGCCGGGCCGTGCGCACCGGAACCGGCACAGTCGACGCCTCCGAAGCCGAACTGCACGCCGACGACCGCACCGACACCGACGACACCTTTGCCCGCGTCCGCGCCGTCATCGACACTGTCCTCAGCCCGCGCGACGCCGACATACTGGTGCTCCGCGACTACCGGGGCTACGAGATCGGCGAAATAGCCGCCCGCCACGGGCTCCAGGAAGCCAACGTGCGCATGATCCTCTCACGCTCGCGCCGCGCCGTCCGCGACGCATATCTCAAATACTATAGATTATGACCGAAGAACGCCTACATCAGCTGCTCGGCCGCTACTACGACGGCCTCACCACCCTGGCCGAAGAACGAGCCCTGCGCCGCGCCCTGGCCCGCTACGAAGGGGCTGACCGCGACCTCACGGCAGCGCGCGCCGTCATGGCCTTCGCACAGGCTGCAGGCAGCAGCAGCGCCGCCCCCCGCGCTCAGCGCCGACGCGGCACCCTGGCGGCAGCGGCATCCGTTGCCGTGGCCGCCGCCATTGCCGCCGCGCTCTGGACCGCCCTGCCGCATACGGCCGGAGAATCGGAGTGCTACGCCGTCATCGGCGGCCACCGCACCGACGACTCAGCCACCGCCCTGGCCCTGATGGACAGCCAGCTCGCCGCCATCGGATCAGCATCCGAAGCGGTAGACGCCGACGTCAGCAGCGACCTCGGGCTTTTCGGCGATTTCCTATGAACCACAGAGAACCTACCAAAACCATGCCAACATGAATAATCCACGGCTCTTAATCCTGACCATTATGCTGCTGGCCGCCATCGCGGCCATGGGGCGCCGCCCGCAGTGCGACGAGCAGGTCTTCGGCGGCCAGTTCCGCAACGTACCCGCCGCGGCCGAAACCATCGTCACCGGCAACGCCCTGCATGTGCTGAAGCGGGGCGAAGAGAACGCATTCAAGCTGAATTTCACCAACCGCTCCAACCGGGGCGGCGAATTCACCGCCGATCTGGAATTCCGCGACTTTTTCGGGAACGGTTTCCGGGAGCGCGCGACATTCCAACTGGAAGCCGGAGAGACCGCCGGCCACACTCCCCGGCGGTTGCCCGGTTCTTTCGGCCATTGGGAAGTCGCCGCCGACATCACCGAACACGGCGCGCCGGAATTTCTGGCGTTTTTGCAGACGCGGCGCAAGCTCGCGCCCGCGCTTCCGTGCGAAGAGGTACTGACCGGCACGGTGCACAACCGCGTGGGCAAGATGCTGCTGCGCTACGCCGATATTCCCGGCGCCCGGCCGCTCGGCGACGTGACGGACAGCGAACTCAAGGCACTCGTGCGCGCGGCGAAGGGCTTCGCGCTGCCGGTGCGCGGCACGGAGGGCTTCGAGAGCGCGCAGGTCA
>CAJJQT010000159.1 GCA_905193995.1 uncultured Porphyromonadaceae bacterium
CTCCGAAGAGGTAATAGGTATTGCTGTGGCCGCCGACTGAAATAATCAACTTATTTTCGGCGCGCCGCTCTGTTACCTTGAAAAGGCCCTCAAGCCAGGAGGGCAAATGCACGATCACATTACGGCGCAGAGACTCGATCGTGCGGCCGCAAATGGCGAAGCTCTCATTGTTGAAAGAGTACATGCTCCAAAGGATAAAGCCGACTGCCATTGAGACGGTCTTGCCCGATCGAATGGAGCCGTCACAGAGAATGCCGTCATAGTCTGCAAACTCAGGTCTCTTCCACCACGTCAGCGTCAACGTCTGCCGAGGACTGAATCTCTGGTATTTCATTTAGATCGATTCCCCCCTCTGCAGCGCCGGCGATCGCCTCAAAGAGGTTATTCTTCTGCGTATCGCCCTCTGGATTCGTCCCATCAAAGAGACCGAGATATTTACCAAGCATCTCGAGAGCGCGAGCCTTATCAGCGAGTTTGACCTCTACGCCATACATACCCTCCTTGACAGAGGCGAGAGCTGCCAGCTTATCAGCGGCCACGTCGTCAGAATCCTTAATGAGAACGTGGCCGCCTTGAATCGTCAAGAAGTCGGTAGCTTTCGCGAAGCCGATCGAAGCGAGTTCTTTCAGGACACGCTCTCGCGTGATCTCGAGCTTTTCAGCCGCCGACTTTTGTCTTTTTTGGATTGCAGCTTGAATTTCGGGTTTCTTCAAATTTGAAACGCCGATCGAGTAAGCCGTCTTTTTGCTATATCCTGCACGGATTGCGGCTTGCGTCGCATTCAGGTCAACAAGGTATTCATCGACAAACTTTTGCATCTTCGGAGTCATTTTGCCTGCCACGCTCACCACCTCCAAACGCAGCAAAATGAAAAGAGCGACTGTTTCCAGCCGCTCTTCTTCAGGAGGAAGGACAATGGCCGTGCTCGCCAAAACCTTCCTATATACAATAGCGCGATGGTATTAGGAATTGATGCGCTTTAGCCTAAAATAATCATAATACTGCATTTACGCCGGAATTAGCGCGCTTGCCGCCTCCTTCAATGCGAGTAAAGCTCTGCGGTGAAGCTCCTGGGTCCACCTGAACGTGTAGTTCATTCTGACAGCAATCTCCTCCCACCGCAGGTAGCTGAGATACCGAAGCTCGAGAACGGTCTTGAAGTTCAGGTCCTCAACAAGCTCCTTGATGATCTGAGAGGTCTGCCGCTCAAAGTCAGCGATCTCCATGATCTCGCTCTTGATTTCCTCCTGCAACGTCACGATCGCAACAACGCAATTCTCGGTCTTGCTCGTGGGATAACCGCTGCCGCTCGAAGCGTTCTCGGGATTTGCGGTAATAGACTCGGCAATCTGCCGCCACTCTTCAATGCGTTCTTGCCTTGCGGCAATACGCTCCTTTGCGCGATAGCCACGGTTGAGTACGGCCATCGGGTCGTCAGATAACGACTGTAAGACTTCTTCTGTCATGTTACCTCCTTGATTCTGGCCTTAACCGCCTCAAGCAAGGCGTTCTGACCTGCCTCTTTGTTTCGTAAGACAATATCGTAAATACGCTCGTCGATCGTACCTTTTGCCGAGAGCGTGTGAATGAGAACGGTCTCAGCCTGTCCGCGCCGATGAAGGCGCTTATTCGCCTGCTGGAAAAACTCGAGGTTCCAAGTCGGACTATACCAAATTGCAATATGACCGCCAAATTGTAAATTAAGGCCGTGACCGGCGCTTGCGGGATTCGCGAGAAGAATCGGAATCTCCTTAGCGTTCCACCGCTTCACAACATTTTCCTCTTTCACATGAATGGCCTGAGGATACCGCGCTTGCAGTCGATCGAACTCATGTTTGTAATTGTAGAACACCAAAACAGGTTGGCCGTTCGCCTCTTCGATAAGCTGGTCTAAGACCTCGAGCTTTTGGTCGTGGACGATCTGAGCTTTACCGTTCTCGTCATAGACTGCACCGCCGGCCAACTGCAAGAGCTTATTTGTCAAGATCGCGGCCGTCGCCGCGTCAACGTCTCCGTCTGCAAAAGGCAGCAGCATAGTCTTTTCAAGTTGTTGGTACATAGCTGCCGCTTTTTCCGAGAGCTTGACCTCATGGGGAATCGTAAGCCTCTCAGGAAGGCCCGTCGTTTCCATGCTGATACAGAGATCGCTCAGCTTTGCGAAGATCGCTTCACGGGCCCCATCCTTCAAGTTCCAGTCATAGACGATTCCGTTCGGCCCACGTCTGCCAGGCGTGAAGTAGGTATCACGGTAAGCCGACAACGTTCGACCGAGTCGCGCGCCCTCGTCTAAGAGATAAACCTGAGACCAGAGATCGAGTAGGCCGTTCGGGGCTGGCGTACCTGTAAGACCGACAATTCGGTCAATATACTTTCGGACTTTCCGAAGAGCCCTAAAGCGCTGGGCCTTACTGGACTTGAAGCTCGATAGCTCGTCGATCACGACCATGTCAAAGGGCCACTTCTTCTTGTAGTAGTCGACGAGCCAAACGACATTTTCGCGATTGACGATATAAAAATCGGCGTCAGTATGCAGCGCGTCAATTCGCTCCTGCGCCGTGCCGATAATCAGGGAATACGTCAAGCCCTCAAGCTGGTCCCACTTCGCCAGTTCGTCAGGCCACGTCTCTCTCGCGGGAAGGAGCGGCGCGATCACAAGGACCTTGCTTGTTTCAAAATAGTCCCGCAGCAATTTCTCGCATGCCGAGAGCGTGATCGCCGTCTTGCCGAGACCCATATCGAGAAACAAGCCCGCAGCTTTATGCTCGAGGACAAACTTCTCAGCAAAAGCCTGATAGGGATAGGGCGTGTATTTCATACCCGCACCCCGATCTCAATAAGTCGCTGACGAAAGACGTTTGCGTCGTCAATCAGCCAGACATGACAGCCCAAGCCCTCCAAAATATGAAAGACCTTCTTTTGCTGCTCGCTCCGGCCGTCGTTCAAGCCTGGACGCTTAAGCTCGACAAAAATGATATGGGGTCCAGGCAAAATACAGATTCGGTCAGGCACGCCCCGGCGCCCAGGGCTTACCCACTTCCAAGCCATGCCCCCGAGGGCCTCGACTTGTCGGCGGATATTCCTTTCAACTGTTGATTCTTTCAAAGCTACCTCCTGTTGTAGCGAAGTAGCAAAATAGCGCTCGCGCGTATATGTACCCTACGGATTAAGGGTAAAAGGAAATTTTTATGTCTTTTTAGGTTTAATCCATAGGGTTCAATAGGTATAATTGCTACTTTGCTACTAAATTGATGAAAGGCTTGGAAACACTGACTTTTTGCCGTAGCGAAACGAGTAGCAATTCGATTTGTGTTTTGCTACTTGCTACAGCCCCGAGTAGCAAAACTCTTGCCGAAAATCATTTTGCTACTCGGTTTGCTACTTATTTCGCTACTCCATTTCCTCACGAACAAAACCGCGCTGCTGACCGTAAATCTCGCCATAGTTGATTCGTGACCGAGCTTTCCAGCCTGGCAGCCGTTTCAGCATGGCGTTGTACTCACGAGTTTTCTGCGGGGTGTAGTCCTTGACGGTTCCGCCGAATAGCTCACAATGAATCTCCAAAGCGCAAATGACTTTGCGGCGCTCAGTTCCTGCTTGCTTTTCATCGTCAAAGCCATCATTCCAGTATGCAAGCCGCTGACTCAGATTTCTTGTAGCCCAGTCCTTCGGAAGAAGACGCTCGACAAACTGTTCAAGCAAGCCTTGCTTACCATTCATTTCAGTATGCGCGTCCTGAATCTGCCGTGCGACGGCCTCAATCTTTGCATTATCAAGATACCAGTTTTCTCCAGCAGAATACCGCATGACGATCTCAGCCCATACCTGGTCAACGATCTCGGCGGTAAAGTAGTCACCTGTTTCTCGCCCCTTGTCCGTGACAGTAACCGGCCAAAATCGGCGGCCGCCTGTTGCGTCCCGCAGGAACTCGTCGTCGTTGGTTGTACCGAAAAAAGCGCATTGCCGCGGATGCTCCTGCGTGCGTTTGGCGTACGCCGCACGGTAGCTGTCTGACTGTTTAGAGACAAACTGCTTGATCGACTCAAGCTCTGCTTTTCGAGTCGCAGCCATTTCTCCCATCTCAATAAGCCAGAAACCTTGAATCTGCTCATAGGCCTCTTTACCCTGAACGGTATAGAAGGAATCGGAAAACCAGGACTTACCGAGCTTGGCGAGGGTCGTAGATTTGCGGCAGCCTTGCGGGCCGACAAGGACAAGAATGTGATCGTGCTTACACCCGGGCTGCATGATTCTCGCGACTGCGCCGATCAAGGCCTTGCGCGTGACAGTTCTTGTATATTCGGTGTCTTCGGCGCCGAGATAATCAATGAAGATCGTATCCGCACGAGCGACTCCATCCCATTTGAGGCTCAAGAGATACTCGCGAACGGGGTGCCGCATACAACTCTGCATCGCGAGAAGTACAGCGTCACCGATTTTCATAGTGTTTACGATTTCATACTTAATCTCAAGGAAATTGCGAAGGCCGGCGTCGTCGGTATCGGTCCAGGTCGTTGTCATTCGATCGGCGAGCTTACACCACGGAAGATCTCCGCAAACCGTCATTCGCTCCTTGAAAGTATCGTAGAAGTATTTACCGCGAAGACCTGCATCGTGCTCCATAATGAGCTGTACGTTGTTGATCGTGTTATCGAACTTCCCGTTTTTGTTGCATGTGAGCTGGCCTACCCAATCATAGTCTTCATCGGGGTCGTCAAAACGGTCCTTGAGGCGCTCGAAGTTTGCCTTTGCAAGCTCTTCGCGAACCTCGGGAATCTGCATAGCCTCGTCTTGCAGTTTCATAAACGAAGGCATTTTGTGCGACGGAGTACCAGGGCTCGTGTCGTCGTCTAAGTTGCCGTAGAGGTGAATACGGACGAGATCAAAGGCGTTGCAGAGCTTTCCGCTTGCAGGGTCTGTGCCGTGATGGGAATACGCAAAAATGCCATTGTCGTAAAGAACTAAGCCACCTGAGGTCGA
>CAJJQT010000160.1 GCA_905193995.1 uncultured Porphyromonadaceae bacterium
AAATTGCCGAGAATCTCAGCGAGGGTCTTCTTGCCGAAGTCGCGTTCCATCTGCGTAAGCGTGATGAGCTTGCGGTCGTAAAGAAGAGACTCGTCATAGCCAGCGGCCTTCATAGCCGCGACGACCTTGTCTTCGTCCGCGAACTTGCGGTTGCTGCGGCCCTCGACCATTTTCCAGCCGGTTACCGTTTCACCGGCAGTCAGCGCGCCAGACACAAGCTCGCGCAAATCTTTGAGCCAGGTTTCAATATCTGCGGACTTGGCGAGAATCGCGCCTGCCTCTTCGGGAGAGATGAGCAACGGGTCAGGGCTCTCGTCAAAGAGCTTGAGGTTCTCTTCAGCACGGGCGCGGCACTGATTCTTTGCACGGCAGAAACGGCAGGCTTCTTCGCTTGGCGCGAAGTCGCCTTCGCCCTTGTCTGCGAGCTTGGCTCTCGGCTTGACATAGCTCTTGCCCCAGGAGGTAAGCTCTTTGACGGTTTTCTCGGAAGAATCCTCGATACCGGAGAGCCGCGGCTGGAAGATCGTCATACGAACGGTCTTGATCTCATAGAGATCGCCGAACTGCTCGAGCGCGCCCAAGCCGTAGAGCTGCATCTGAGGATTGTCCTCAGCCTCGACGCGATGGCCCTTGCCATACTTAAAGTCGATTACGTCGAGAATCGGCTCGGCGATAATCACGCAGTCACCGGTGCCAAAGCCGCCAGGCACATACTTCGAGAAGTCGAGGCGAGTCTCGAGAATAATCATTGCATCGGGACAAGCCTTCTTCGCCTCGGCAAGGCGGCCAGTCACGAACTTCGCGTAGGCAACCGCGCACTCACGCATTTCTGCATTGTAGTAGCTGTTCGGTTCGAACTCGGATTTGATCTGATTCTCATAAGTGACCTCATCAAGCTCACCGAGGAAGTAGCGCGTTGTGAGCTCTGCGAGAGCGTGCGCGACTGTGCCCTCTTCGGCGTAAGCGCTGGTTGACGCGGGGAACTTCTGCTCGAGCTGGGCACTCGGCGTACACAGGAGCCACCGATGCGCGCCGCTGGCGGATAAAAGAGCATGTTTAGCCATTAGCAGCCACCAACTTATCATAGAAGACGGGATAGTCTTCTTCCTTGACGGCGGACAGGTTTGCGACACCAAGCTCCTTGAAGATCGCCTTGAGGGCGGCCTTGTCATTCTTAGAAAGCTTGACCGCGAGGGCTCTTACGTCAGCCTTAGAGATCGTCTTCTCCTCAGCAGGCTTAGTATCAGGGGTCTCAGGCGCGGACTCCGCAGGGGACTCCTGGGGCGCCTCGGGGGAGGCCTGGGCGGTAGGTGTTTCCGTGGGGGCCGGGTTATCGAAAAGAGACATCTGTGCGGTGATCTCTGTGTGTTCAGGCTTTTCAGTCAGAAGACTGGCGAGCGCCTGACTCAGAGTTTCTTTTTTCGGGTCATAAGTGACCTCAACTTTGATCGTTGCCATTTTGTCGTTCCTCCTTAGATTTGAGCCATATTTGAAAGGCTTGTTGGTTTTTAGGGTCTTGAAAAAAGGTTTTTGCATAATCGAGAATCTGTGTGCACGCCAGTCTCTCGGTCTGCTCTAAAGTTGCCTCGGCGGGCATTTGTTTCCTTTAGGAAACTTCCTCCGCAAAAAAAATCTGATTGCGTTTTTCCACGGAGAGATGCAAGCGTCCGGAGCACTTGATGATCTCGCCAACACGAAAATCAACACGGCCATTCAAGCGCTGGTAAAAGGCTTTAGGCTTGAGACCACAGATTTCTGCGAGCTCTCTGACGCTACAGTTGTTCTCAACCATAGAGGCGCGAAGAGCATTAGCATTGAGCATTTAGGCGTCCTCCTTTCTGAAAAGTTTCCTTAAGGCTACTCAATCATAGCGCATCATTTTTGATTTGTAAACCCCTAAAGGAAACTTTTTTCTGTTTTCGAGAAAAAAGTGTTTCCTTTTTGACACTTGCGCGTTATAATAGGGGTTAGACTGACAAGGGCGGTGACATTTATGACTATGGGCGAGCGAATCCATGACAGGCGCAAAGCCTGTGACCTGACTCTCGAGTACGTTGGTAACTTCGTGGGCGTTGCGAAAAGTACCGTGCGTAAATGGGAGAACGGGGATATTGAGAATATCAGCGCGCTGCGGCTGCAAAAGCTCGCCAACGTACTTGGCACGACAGTCGACTACTTGATGGACGGCGTAACATCCAACCTCACCTACAAGAACATTGAGCCCATGCCCGACTCTCGGCTTTTGCCGATCGTCGGTAAGATCGCTTGCGGCGAGCCGATTCTTGCAAAGCAGAATATCGAGGGTTACGCTGAGCTTGATCGGCGCATTCACGCTGATTTTGTTCTTCGCTGTGTAGGCGACAGCATGATTAACGCGCATATCTTTGACGGTGATCTGGTCTTCATCAAAGAACAGCCCGACGTGGATAACGGCGAGATCGCGGCGGTCGTCATTGACAACGAAGCAACTCTCAAACGCGTTTATAAGTACCCAAACCGCATTGAACTTCGCCCCGAGAATCCTCTGTTTCCGGTTCTGCAGTATGAGGGTGCTGAGCTGGGAAACATCCGTATCATCGGCAAAGCTATCGCGTTCCTGGGTCAGGTTCGCTAAATGGCGAGGGGCAAACCGTGGACGAGAGAGGAGCTCATTGTGGCCTACGCGCTTTATTGCGTGATTCCTTTCTCGAAGCTGAACAACAGCAACCGAACGATCAAAGATGCAGCGGAGATAATAGGCCGATCGCCCGCGGCACTCAAAATGAAGATTTGCAACCTTGCCGCGCTGGACCCCGACTTCCTGGCGACTGGGCGTGTAGGACTCTGGGGCGGAATCTCAAAGCTCGACCGAGAGATTTATGAGGAGTTCTCGAAGGACTGGGAAGGTCTGAGCACGAAGGCTGAAAACATTGTCGGACTGCCGCTCTTTGACCTGGCCGAGCCGGTCTACAATGGAGACCCGCACCGGAAGAAGAGTTACGCCGAAATTGCAGATAAGCAGGCGCGGAAGTTCTTCCGAAAGTCGGTCATTTCGGCGTATGAAGGTCGATGCTGTATCACGGGGCAGAGCATACCGCAAATGGTGATCGCGAGCCATATCAAGCCGTACTATGTATGCGACAAGAGCGAGCGCGCGAATCCCGCAAATGGTCTCTTGCTCAATGCGTTCTATGACCGCGCTTTCGATCAAGGGCTTATGACGGTCTTGCCTGATCTTACAATTCAGGTCTCGGACTATGTGAAAGACAGCTACGACGACCAAAATACGAAAGATTGGCTACTCGGCGTAGAGGGTACAAAAATCATCAGGCCGAAGAGGTTCGCGCCAAATCGCGACATGCTGGCCTACCACAATGAGTTTGTATTCCTGAGGTGATTCCATGCAGCGAGCAGTGATATACGCCAGGTACAGCCCTGGACCAAATCAGACGGAGCAGTCGATCGAGGGGCAAGTCCGAGAGTGCACGAAGTACGCCGAGCAGCATGATCTCCGAATCGTTGGAACCTACGTCGACAGGAAGATTTCTGGCAAGACGGATAATCGGCGAGAGTTTCAACGGATGATCGACGACAGCGAGAAACATATATTTGACGTCATCATTCTGTACCACACGGACCGCTTTGCCCGTAACCGATACGATAGCGCGATCTACAAGCACAAGTTAAAAGAAAACGGCGTCGAACTGCGGTACGCAACGACTGACATTCCAAAGGGGCCCGAGGGAATTATCCTCGAGAGCATTATGGAAGGCTGGGCCGAATACTACTCAGCCGAGCTTAGCCGAAAGATAAAGCGCGGAATGCGTGAGAGCGCTTTGAAGTGTCATAGCACAGGCGCTGGACGCTGCCTGGGGTACCGAACCGCGGAAGACAAGTCTCTCGTGATCGAGCCAGAAGGTGCGAAGGCCGTGCAGACGGTTTTCGACATGTATATCAAAGGGAAGAGCCATGCCGATATTTGCAGGTATCTCAACGACTGTGGCTTTAGGACCGCCCAGGGCAAGCTCTTCAACAAGAACAGTGTCACTCATATCATCAGGAATAAACGCTATATCGGCGTTTACACATACGATGATATAACGATAGAGGACGGGATTCCCGCGATCATCTCGAAGGACACTTTTCACCTTGCGCAGCTTGAAGCCGCGCGGCGCAAAACTGTCAAAAGGCCGAAAGAGCCAAAGGCTGAGTACCTACTGAGCGGTAAGGCTTTTTGCGGGCATTGTCAAAAACCTCTTGTAGGTGTGAGCGGCACGGGCAAGTCAGGGAACAAGTGGTACTACTACTATTGCCAGGAATCACGCGCCAAACGCGGCTGCACAAAAAGACCGGTCAAGCGAGACTGGCTCGAGCGTGAGGTCGTTAAGAGAACGATTGCCGAAGTCTTACAGCCCGAGGTCATTCAGCATATCGCGAAGAAATGCTATGACCTGCAAATGGAGTACCGCCAGGATAACAGCGACGTACTCTTTTACGAGCTCAAGCTGAAGGACGTCCGCAAGGCAATCAAGAACACTATGCACGCCATCGAGTCGGGCGTCAAAACGAAGACGCTGCCTGTGAGACTGCAAGAGCTCGAGAACGAAGAAGAGGCGCTCGAGGCAGAGCTCGCGATCGCAAAGGCCTCTGACTTTGTGATAACTACGGACCAAATCGAGTTCCTGCTTACCCAGTTCGCAGAACCCTGGGAATGTGAGAGCGAAGAAGAATACCACCGCAGAATTATCAAGTGCTTTGTCCATAAAGTTTTCCTATTTGACGACAAACTATTGATCTATTACAATGTAAGTCGAGACGGGAAAACCCGCGAGCAGAGCGAAGCAGAATTGCTTGAGGAGGCCCTGGGCGAAGGGTTCGACAAGCGCTCTTCCGGCTCCACCATGCAAAAACGCCATCCCATTTGGGATGGCGTTTTTGCATGGCTGCGCTGAGGGGCACGAGAAACCCTCGGGTTCGACCGACTGGATTTCGCG
>CAJJQT010000161.1 GCA_905193995.1 uncultured Porphyromonadaceae bacterium
GTGGAACGACTATCTGCTGCCCACGCTGGTGCTGGACATCAAGAAATACCGCACCATCCCCATGCTCATCCAGTACTTCCGCGGCAGCTACGGCCGCGTGGAGATGGGCCCCATGATGGCCTGCATCATGCTCACGGTGCTGCCCATCATCATTCTGTACCTGGCGTGCCAGAAGTATATCATTGAGGGCGTCGTGGCCGGGGCGGTGAAAGGCTGATGCGCACCAGCGGCATGCATGTCGCGGCCTCGGGCATCATGGGCTCGAGGCTGAACTTAGGCATGCTTGCGGCCGTCACGGTCACAGTCACGTTTCCCTTTGTGTCCGTATCGCGCGTCATCAGTTCTCGGCCCGTTGCGTTGAAGATGTCGACGGTCAAGCGGCCGGCCACGTCGGCCGGTATACGCACTGTCACCGTCTCACGCTCGATATCGTAAAGAGACGACATAAGCATTATGTCATCCAGAAATTCCGGGCTCGCATACGATACTTCCGCGCGGGCCCGCGATGTCTTGCCGGGTTTCACTTCGACCGGCAGCAGGCATACCCGGGTACCGGAGTAGAAGATGTCGCCGTCCTCCCACGCCCGGTATTGCGGCTTGCGTGCTCAATCTTGGAATTCCGGTCGTAGAACACCGCTAAGATCCCCGTGTCGTGTACACGCCGCGCCCCCATGCTGTAGTCCTGCGAGATTCTGGCGCCGGTCACGCGGCCGTCGCGGGCGCTCAGGTCGCACGTTACGGTGCGCTCGGCTATATAAATATTGCCGTCCGACGCCGACACGTGCAGCGCGCACCGGCATAATGCCATGAAAACGAAGAGAGATATCAGATATTTCAAGTTGATCGGTTTTTTGAGGATTTTAAGGTCTTGAACACGAGTTTGACTATCGCTCTGCAAACATACGCATAAAATCCCGTAAATCCTTGCCTTCCGCCAAAAAATTTTCCGTACGGTCAGACGAAGAAGAGGACCAGAAGCTGGGCAATGACGACGCGGGCGAACATCGACAGCGGATAGGTCGTCGCGTAAGCCACGGGGGCGCTGTCGCCCGGCGTGATGCCGTCGGCATAGGTCAGCGCCATCGGATTGGCCATCGCGCCGCTCACCATGCCGGCGGCCGAGCCGAAGTCAAGCCGCCACCACCGCATCGCCGCAACGGTCATGGCCAGCGACGGCACCAGTGTGATGATGAAGCCCGCGGCGACCCACGTCAGGCCGTCGCCGCGCAGGATCGTGTCGATGAATCGGGCGCCGGCATCGAGCCCCAGGCACGCAAGGAAGAGCGACAGACCGATGCCGCGCAGCATCAGGTTGGCGCTACGCGTCGTGTACGTGACCATGTGGAACTGCGGCCCGAAGCGGCCGATGAGGATGCCCACGACGATCGGGCCGCCGGCCAGACCCAGACGGATCGGCACCGAGATGCCGGGTATCGCGATCGGTATCGAGCCTACGATGAGCGACAGCACCATGCCGATGAAGATGGCCGCCAGGTTGGGATCCTTCAGGTCGGTGTCGGAGTTGCCTACCAGGGCGCCGACCTTGTTGATGGCGTCGGGGCTGCCGACTATCGTCAGGCGGTCGCCCAACTGAAGCACCAGGTCGGGTCGCGCCAGCAGCCGCACGCCCGAGCGTGACACGCGCGAGATGTTGACCGCATACTGCCGCCGCAGGTTCAGCGATCCGAGGCGCCGGCCGTTGAGTTGCGGCTTGCTCACGGTGATGGTGCGCGACACCAGGTTGCGATCGAGCTTGTCCCAGTTGATGTCGGGCTTGTTCCAGTCGCGGTTGATTTTCTCGCCGAAGAGCACCGTCAGTTTGGCGACATCCTCCTCGTTGGTTATCACCAGCACCCTGTCGCCTTCCGAGAGCACGTCATCGGGGCCCGGTATCGAGGCGTCGCCGCTCCCCTGCCACAGGCGCGAGACCACAAAACGCGCCGCGCCCAGCGAGCTGACCTCGCGCAGCGACTTGCCGCAGATGCCCGGATTCGTCACCCTGAATTCAGCCACGAACGTATGGTCCGGATCCGACTGATTGCGCGGCTCATAGTCCGACTTGCGGGCGACAAACTTCTTCACGAATATGAAGGCCAGAATCACGCCTACAACGCCCAGAGGGTATGTCACCGCGCAGCTCAGCGCCGCGCCCTCGGTCGGGAGTCCCAGCTGGCTGATGGCCTGCTGCGCCGCGCCCAGCGACGGCGTGTTGGTCGAGGCGCCGCTCAGTATGCCCACCATGTCGGTCATCGGTATCGACATCGCGTAGCTTAGCCCTATGGCCACCGCCGTGCCGGCGAGCACCAGCCCCAGGCCCAGCATATTCAGCTTCACGCCGCCCGTGCGGAACGAACTGAAGAAGCCCGGTCCGACTTTCAGGCCAAGTTCGTAGACAAACAGCATCAGACCGAAATCCTCGGCATATTTAAGGATCTCAGGATCAATCGACAGACCGAGATGCCCCGCCAGGATGCCCGTGAAAAACACGAACGTCACCCCCAGCGAGATGCCGCACACCCGGAGTTTACCCAGCCCCAGGCCCACGGCGATGATCACCGAGATCACGCACACAGCCTGGAGCGCCGACTGCTCCCAGAACAGACTTTCAAACCAATTCATACTGCAAAGTTACGCATTCTCCCGCCAATCGCCGCCACTTCCCCTCCAAATTCTCCGAATTTCCCCGGCTAAGCCTCGAGGATGCGGCGGAAGGCGTCGGTGAGGCGGGAGCGGTCGGGCTCGGGATAGTGGTAGTGGCCGGAGTGGGGGAGGGTGGCGACGGTGATGTCCGGGCGGAGCGGGAAACGGCGGCCGGAGCGGGGCGACACGATCTCGTCGCGGGCCGACAGGAAGGCGAGTGTCGGCATGGCAAGGCGCGCCACGATGGCGCGCGTGCGTCGGATCTCGGCGAACAGCTCGAGGTAGCGCGGAATCCAGCCGATATAGTGCAGCGGGTTGTGGTCGTCGGATAGGCTGTAGGCTGCCTTGGCCGCGGCAGCCAGCGGGTCGTCGGTTTTTCCCATAAACACTTTGAGCGATGTTGCGGCCATCCGGAGCGAGGGCCGAAGCCCGAGCGGCGGATTGAGCAGGAACAGGGCGTCGGCCATTCCGCGGACGGCGCTGTCGATGGCGAACAGCGTCCCCATCGAATGCGCTGCGATCACGATCCGTCGGCCATCGGCGCGCAGGCGTTGCACCGTCGCGTCCACCTGTCCGCGCCACCGCGCCATCGAGGCCCGGGCGAAGTCCTGCGGCGTCGCGCAGTGGCCCTCAAGCAGAATGTCCACGCTGTGGAACCCGTCGGCCGGAATATAAGGTCTGAGGAAGTCGAAAAAATCCGGCTTCCCCAGAATTCCGTGTATGAAAACCACTTCAGTCATCGCCCGAAAAAGATTGCCGGGCAAATATAGATATTTTCCGCGAATGCGTGAAATGTTACCGCCACATTCGTATCAGAGCGGCCCGGAAACTTCCGGCATACGGTTCTCCTGAATCAGAAATTGAACTGGAGCATTGTGTTGAAGCGGTTGTCGTGGCGCGATGCTCCGTCCATGTCGACGCGGCGTCCGTACAGATACTCTATGCCGCACTGCAGGCCGGGTATGATGGTATAGAATACGTTGGCCACTACGTACTGGGCGTACTTATACTGCTCGTTCCAGGGGGTGGCGCCGCCTGCATATGCCTCGGCATACGCCCTTGACTGGCTGTAGGTGGCCGATGCGAAGACCTTGTCGGAAAATGTGTACTGAAGGCCGGCGTAAGCGCCCCAGGCCTTCACTGCGTCGAGATGCCCCGGGTTGCTGTCGTCGGGCGACATTACCAGTCCGAGGCCGGCGATGTCCTGGATATAGCCTCCGATACCGCGGCCGTAGGCAGCCTGATAGTAGAGCTGCAGCGGAGTGGTGCCGACGGGTGAGCTTCCGCTGAGCTTAGCGCCCCAGCACACCTTGTTGCGGTTCTTGTCGGCGACAAGATCGCGGTACTGCACGTTGCGCATCAGGCCCGACAGCCGCAGCCATCCGTTGCCGTCGGCCCAGCTGTACTGTACGTAGGCGGGTATGTCGGGGATTCGCTGGCTTACGTAGCCGGTCGTCGACGAGGTGGTCATGCTCACCGACGAGATTTCGAGTCCTACGCCTGCCTTGAACCGCTTCCCGAACGAATGGGTGTAGTCGATCAGGTTGTTGTTGACACCTACCAGTCCGCACGGACCTTCGTCGTCGATGGTAGGAGGTGCGGCGGCGCCGTCCTCAAAGAGCGACGCGGTATGGCCGACGATGAATCCGCGGTAGGTGACATATGCGTGGGCGAGTTTGAACGCATTGCCCGGGCCGGTGAAGTGGCCGCTGATGTAGGCCCCCACCTTGTTGGCGCTTCCCGGCAGGGCTATGAAGTTGATGAAGATCTTGCTCTGCCCCAGGCTTCCCTGGAGTTTGCCGCCGCTCCCGCGGGGTGTGTCGAACGGGATTTCGGCCGTTGTGAAGTCGTTGGGATCGTCTATAGGATTGCCGAAGTCAAAGACGCCGACCCCCTTTATGAATCCTCCGATTCCGAGATAGAACTTGTTCTCTTTTCCCACGATCGCAAACCGCGGGGCTCCCGGTTCGTTGAATCTCTTGGGGGCGTTCTCGATAAAGGCGTTGTAGACTTCCTCATCGGGTTCGCCGGCGTTGAATATGACTTTCACCTCGCCGGTGTCGGGGATTGTGGGTTGGTTCTGAGCCTGTACTGCCAGTGGCACTGCTGCCACCGTAATCAGTAATGGAATTAAAATTTTCATAGGATTTAAACATATTCGCTACTCATGCGGAAAGTGAATGTCTTGCGTCGGAGCACCACTGCCACCGCGAAAAGTACGGTTAGAATGCTGTTGAGTATAAATGGAAAATGGTTGCTTGCGGTCCCGAACACATCGCGGAACAGGTCCACGACGAACGGAGTTGCCGCAACCGC
>CAJJQT010000162.1 GCA_905193995.1 uncultured Porphyromonadaceae bacterium
TCTTGCGAGTTTAAAATACTTGTTGTAACTTTGCAGCGCAATCACAAAACAAGCCTTATTAATCTTAATTTCTACTCATGAAAAAACGCAATGACAAACGAATCAATTATTATGCTGAAGGGCGCGGCCGCGGCGGGCGCCGGCTGGCTCTGGGCGGCTCTGTGCCCCGCCCTGCCTTTCACCCTGGTGTGTACGCTGATGGTTTTCGCCGACGTGGTGTCGGCCCGACGGCTCGCCCGAAGACTCGGACGGCGACAGCCGACTCAGCGGCAGCGACTGAAGTTCTCGTCGGCGAAGTTCGGGCGCACGCTCGGCAAGCTGCTGCGCATATACGCGCTGCTGCTCCTGACGGCCATGCTGCAGTACGTCGTGGCCGGTCCGGATGTCAACCTGCTGCGGATCGTCACGGCCGCGGTGTGCTTCTGGCAGGGTGTGTCGGTTCTCGAAAACGAATCGACGGCGTGCGACCGTCCGTGGGCCCGGATCCTCGGAAAAGTCCTGGTCGACAAGACGGCCCGGCACCTGGGCATCGAGCCCGACGAGCTGCGGCGCGAGCTCGAAAACGAACGATTTGGCGATACGCCAAATATTCCGTAACTTTGCAGGCGTATGTACTACGTAACGAAACGTCTGGAAATATCAGCCTCGCACCGCCTGGAACTGGACTACGCGAGCAAATGCACATCACTGCACGGCCACAACTGGATAGTGACCGTACACTGCCGCGCCCGCGAGCTAAACAAGGCGGGCATGGTGACGGATTTCACCCACATCAAGCAGCTGATCACCGACCGGCTCGACCACAACTGCCTGAACGACGTGCTGCCGTTCAACCCCACGGCCGAGAACATAGCGCGCTGGATCTGCGACAGCGTGGAGAACTGCTGGCGCGTCGACGTACAGGAAAGCGAAGGGAACACAGCCACGTATGAAAAGGACGTATAAAGTCAACGAGATATTCTACTCGCTCCAGGGCGAGGGCTACTACACGGGCACACCGGCCGTGTTCCTGCGGCTTAGCGGCTGCAACCGCGCCTGCCCCTTCTGCGACACCGACCACGCCTCGGGGCGCGAGATGACAGCCACGGAGATCGTGGGCGAAGTCAGCCGGTATCCGTCGCGCCATCTGGTGGTCACCGGCGGCGAGCCCACCCTGCAGCTCGACAGCGACCTGCTGCGTGCGCTGAAGGCCGAGGCCTTCTACGTGCAGATCGAGACCAACGGCTCGCGCCCGGTGCCTCCCGAAGTCGACTGGGTGACGTGCTCGCCCAAGGACGCGCCCTGGGAAGTGGACCGCATCGACGAGCTGAAGATCGTATATCAGGGCCGGGACGTCGAGGAGACGGCGCGCCTGCTGCCCGCCCGGCATCTGTTCCTGCAGCCCTGCTCGGGGGCGAACATCCCCGAGACGGTCGGATACATACTGAAGCATCCGCGCTGGCGCCTGTCGCTGCAGACGCACAAACTGATCGACATACAATGAACCGCATCATAGCCACGCTCACACTGCTGATCGCCGCACTCACCGCGGCCGCGGCCTCAACACCGGAAGTATCGCTGGTGACCGTCTTCCCCGGCACGGACATCTACGAGCTCGACGGCCACCTGGTCATCCGCATCAACTACGGCGACGGACGCGACGCGGCCGTGAGCTACGGCGAGTTCGACTTCGACGCACCGAATTTCGTCTACCGATTCGTCAAGGGAGAGACCGACTACCACGTCGCCATGATGCCATGGGGCCTGCTGCAGGATGCCTACGCCCGGGCAGGCCGCCGCATGGTCCAGCACACCGTCGACATGGACTCGGCGCAGACGGCGAGGCTGCTGCAGCTCATCGACGTGAACCTGCGGCCCGAAAACCGCGTATACCGCTACAACTACGTCAAGGACAACTGCGCCACACGGCCCCTGCGCATGATCGAACTGGCCATGGGCGACACCATACTGCTGCCCCCGGCGGCGATCGAGGCCAATTCGTCGGTACCGGTGACCTTCCGCAACGTGATGCGCGAGAACCACCGCAACTATCCCTGGTATCAGTTCGGCATCGACCTGGCTCTGGGGAGCGGCATCGACTATCCGCTCAGTCACCGCGAGGAGGCGTTCACGCCGCTGTCGATGGACACGCAGCTCGGCGGAGCCCTGTGCGGCGGACAGCCGCTGATCCGCTCGACGCGCGTGCCGGTCGACGTGCCGGCCGACGAGGCCATGGCGCCCCCGACGCCATGGCTGCTGACTCCGATGGCCGTGTGCTGGCTGTTTTTCATAGTCACGGCGGCTGTCTGCGCCCGCGACATACGCCGCCGGCGGGTGACCCGCTGGTTCGAATCGTCCTACTTCGGCATCGCCGGGCTGGCCGGGCTGCTTCTGACGTTCCTGATCTTCGTGTCGGTGCACGAAGCCACGTCGCCCAACTGGCTATACCTGTGGCTGAACCCGCTGTGCCTCGTACCGGCGATATTTATTTGGTTAAAAAAGTGCAATAAGCTGGTATATTCGTATCATTTTGCTAACTTTGCAGTGCTTTTTACAGGTCTGCTGCTATGGCCGTGGATACCGCAGTCAGCCAACCCGGCGTTTCTGCCGCTGGTGCTGTCGGACATGGCCCTTTCGGCGACCTACATTTACGTGAACCGCAAAAAACAAAGAGAGAACAGATGATCACACGACCACAGAAGATGCCCCGGCTGCTCGTAGCCCTGATAGCGTCGATGACCGCCCTGGCGGTGTCGTCGCAGGAGGCGCGCGTACGTCCGCAGCTCGTGGTCGGCATAGTGATCGACGGGCTCGACAGTCAGTACATCGACCTGCTGCGCAACCACTTCGGCTCGGGCGGCTTCAACCGCCTGCTGCGCGACGGCGTAGTCCTGGCCAACGCCGACTACGGCACGAACGTCGACGCCACGGCAGCCACGGCCATGCTGATGACAGGCGCGTCGCCCTCGACGACCACCATCACGAGCGCCGAGAGCTACGACCGCGAGGCCCTGCGCTGCACGCCGGTGCTGCTCGACGCTGCCAGCGCCGGCCAGTACACCGACGAGACCCTGTCGGCCGCGCCGCTCGCGGTCAGCACACTGTCGGACGAGGTGCGCATAGCCGGCGGCGGCGTGACCCGCGTCTACGGCGTGGCGCCCGACGCCCAGCAGGCCATACTGCTGGCCGGCCACAGCGGCAACTGCGCCCTGTGGATCAACAGCCGCAACGGCAACTGGGCCTCCAGCCGCTACTACCGCGACGTGCCGTCGAGCGTCGGCAGCCGCAACCGGCTGGAGCCGCTGGCTCTGCGCCTCGACACGATCTCGTGGACGCCGCTGCGCGGCCCCGAGACCTACAGCAGCCTGCCCGACCACGTGACGCGCTACCCCTTCCGCCACACTTTCTCGCGCGGCTCGGCCGGAGTGTTCGACCGCTTCAAGTCGTCGGCCATGGCCAACCGCGAGGTGCTCGACATGGCCTCGCGCCTGATCGACGAGCAGAAGCTCGGCGAGAACGACGGCCTCGACATGCTCAACCTGGCCTTCACCGTCAAGCCCTACGACTACACCGTCAGCGACGACAACCGCTACGAGCTGATCGACTCGTATCTGCGCCTCGACGGCAATCTGGAGCAGCTGTTCTCCAAGATCGACGGCAAGCTGGGCTCGGGCTCGGTGCTCTACTTCGTGGCCGCCACGCCCCCGACAGGCCGCTCGCGCCGCGACGACGAGAAGTGGGGCATACCCTACGGCGAATTCTCGACCAAGAAAGCGGTGTCGCTGCTGAATATGTACCTGATGGCCACGTACGGCAACGGCGACTGGATCAGCTCGTACCACGACGGACAGTTCTATCTCAACCACAAGCTCATAGGTCAGCTGAACCTCGAGCCCGACCGTGTGCGCGCGGCCGCAGCCCAGTTCCTGGCCAAGATGAGCGGCGTCGATCACGTATACACGATCGACGAAGTTCTCGCCGGCCGCGGCGACGCGCACCTGGAGGCGATGCAGCGCAATTCGCATCCGAGTACGTCGGGCGACCTGTTCGTGGAGGTCGACCCGGGATGGGAGGTAGTCGACGATATCACCTCGCCGGCCGGAAAAGACCGCATACACTATGTGAAACGCCTGGCCACGGCTACGGCTCCGGTATTCATCATGGCACCGGACGTCGATCCCCGCGTGATCGACACGCCGGTCGACATCCGCGTTGTCGCCCCTACGGTGGCGCGCCTGCTGCGCATACGGTCGCCTAACGGCGCCGCCCTGCCGTCGATGGTGCTCTGAGCATCATGCGATCCGTAACGACGGCCCCCCTTCGACCCCAACCGCCCCAAGGCGGACAATCAAAGCCAATATCAACACTCCGAAGCGGGACGACAAACCGCTGCGGCAACGACACATAAAACAGAATCATGTCATTAGAATCATTCCTGAAAAGCATATTCGGCTCGAAGGCTCAGCGCGACCGAAAGCACTATCTTGAATATGTAAATCAATACATCAACCCGCTGGCGCCCAAGTTCGAGGCCATGACCAACGACGAACTGCGCCAGACGGTAGCCGACATACGCGCCGACATCCACGGCGCCATAAAAGGCGACGAAGACCGCATCGCCGAGCTCAAGGAGAAGATCGAGACCCTGCCGCTCGACGAGCGTCAGCCGCTCTGGGACGAGATCGACCACCTGGAGAAGAACATAAAGGACACGCTGGAGAAGAAGGTCTATCAGGTGCCCGACGAGATCGACGACCAGATCGGCCGGGTAAAGCTGGCTGCGATGGGGCTGGCCATCGACGAGCTGACCCAGGAGCAGAGGGATTATCTGGCGGGCTGGGAGGCCTGAAACGGCAGGACATGGAACAGGGGGGCTATAGGTGAAGCAGATGTTAATGGGGATCTTTCTTCTGCTCCTTGGCGTATGGTGTTATCTGTTTGGAGTTGTGGATCAGGCGGCCCTG
>CAJJQT010000163.1 GCA_905193995.1 uncultured Porphyromonadaceae bacterium
CTGTTTTTTCGGCGAAGTCGGTGCGGCGTCAGAGGTTATATGCGTCGTGCTCAATGATTTGCGCGGCAAGTGTGTCGGCAGTGTGGATCAGCGGTACAAGCGGCGATTTTTCGAGTGCCTTGCGGTACGATTTGTCCATTTCGATCGACTGGGCCGGCAGGTCCCACGGGCCCATGTGCCAGCGGATGGCCATCAGCTCGTCGTCTTCGAGGTCGAGTCCTGCGCGAAGCAGCATTATCACGGATTTTTCGCCGTGGCCGACAGGCAGAGCCGAGTAGTCCACCTCGTAGCCTTCGATGTCTTCCCATACGCCGATCTCGTTCTTCTGTCGGCGCAGCGTGCGGCGGTAGATGTCGGCCTTGCAGACGTCGTGGAGCAGGGCGGCGATGGCGATCGACTCGGGAGCGAGCATTTCGGCCGAGTCGGGACGCAGTGCCACTACGCTTTCGCGCAGCTTCATGGCCACGTCGTAGACATTGAGCGAGTGCAGCGCCAGGCCGCCGGGAAAGTTGAAGTGATTGCGGGCCGAGGCCGGGGCCTCGAAGAATTTCAGTTCGTCGAGATAGGCGATGACGCTGTCGATGTTGTCGATGCCGGTCTCGCGGAGTATTGTGCAGAACCGTTCGCGGTTCTGAGCTGTGTCTGTTGCCATTGGTCTTATGCTTTATTTGTAGGTAGTTTGCGTTAAAGGATAGGGCTCAGCAGGCGCACCACCGATTCAAGGGCGCGGCGGGGCAGGGGGCGCCGCCGCCAGCCCGAGGGCGTCACGCGCGTGCATTGCGCCAGGTCGTCGCGGTAGACGGCCAGCATCCGCTCGTTGAACTCCCGCGAATAGAAGAACAGGTTGCCCTCGAAGTTGTGCTCGAACGAGCGGAAGTCGAAGTTGGTTGATCCGATGGTGACGAATTCGTCGTCGATGATGATGGCCTTGGAGTGGAGCATGCCGGGCTCGTAGAAGTAGATCTTGACGCCGGCGCGCAGGCACTCGGTGATGTACGACGACGACGCATAGTTGAGCAGCACCGAGTCGGAGTGGCGGGGTATCATGATGCGCACGTCGACGCGCGCCAGCGCGGCGGTGATGAGATCCTTGAGCAGGGCGTCCGTGGGCAGGAAGTAGGGCGTCTGGATGTAGATGCGGCGCTTGGCGTTGGCAATGGCCTTGTGGAACATGAAGGCGATGTTGCTCCACTGCGACGTCGGGCCCGACGTGAGAAGCTGCGCCGCCACGTTGCCGCCTTCGGGCTGCCCGGGATCGATGGGATCAGTGATCAGAGGCTGCCCCATGAAGTGCCAGTCGAGCACGAACGAGTGCTGCAGGGCAGCTATGACAGGTCCGCGGACGCGCACGTGGGTGTCGCGCCAGCAGTTGAACTTGCCGCCGTCGATGTAGCGGTCGGCGATGTTCATGCCGCCCAGATAGCCGATCTTGCCGTCGATTATGCAGATCTTGCGGTGGTTGCGCCAGTTGATGCGTGTGCCCAGCTGCGGGAAGGTCACTTCGAAGAAGGGGAAGATCTGTATGCCGGCCTTTTTCATGTTCTTGAAGAACCGGCTCCTGACCGAGAACGACCCGACGTGGTCGTAGATGACGCGGACGGCGACGCCCGCGCGGGCGCGCTCGATCAGTATTGCGGCTATCTCGTTGCCGATACGGTCATTCTCGAAGATGTAGTATTCGATGTTGATGAAGCGCTCGGCGGCGCGCAGGTCGGCTTTCAGCGCCTCGAACTTGTCGGCGCCGTTGGTGAACACGTCGACTGTGTTGCCCGTGTAGAATCCGGCGCCCGTCAGTGAGTGGGCCAGCCGGATCTGCTGCGCCGACTCGGCTCCGAGATCGAGCGAGTGATAGTCGGAGGGAGCCTTGTGCTCGCGCTTTTTGAGCAGGCGCCGGTTGCGGCGCGACATCTTGCGGGTATTCTGGATGTTGCGGCCGAAGAAGATATAGAGTATGATGCCGAGAAGGGGCAGCAAAAGCAGCACCGTCACCCATGCCAGCGATTTGACGGGATTTCTGTTTTCTGACAGAACCACGACAATAATCGAGATGGTCGTAACGGCGTAAATGATGAAAATGGTATTGCGCAACCAAGTCCAGTCGAAGCCTTGTGCCAGTGTTTCAAACATCACCGCAAGTTAGAAACAAAAAACGGAACGCCCGGCTTTATTAAGAATATTTAACTAAAATTCATCCCCGCTCCCGTGCCACCGTCTTACAGTCCGCGTTGCTCGTAGGCGCGGAGGGCGGCGCGGGCCGCCGGGTCGACCGGCCCGGATGTCATGGTAGCCGGGTCGAAGGTCGCCATGACGGTCGCGGCCTGGCATTTGACCTGGCCGGTGTCGGCGTTGACCACGCGCTGCAGCAGGCGCAGCGACTTGTCGCCGACAGAGGCGCACGCTGTCAGCACACGCAGGCGCTCGTCGAGGAAGGCCGGTGCCAGGAAGTCGCAGTTGATGTTGACCACAACCATGGCCAGGGCGCGGATATCGAATTCCGGTCCCATCACCCGCCGGAAATAGTCGTATTTGGCGATATCGAACAGCTGGAGGTATACGTTGTTGTTGACGTGGCCGAACATGTCGATGTCGCCGAAGCGGAGCTGTACGTCGGTCGAGTGGCGGAATTCGAAGCCGGGGTCGGCGAGGTGAGGTTGTGCCATGTTGAGTTCAGTGGATAGCTAATTTGTTGATGATCTGTGAGCCTACGGCGTCGTTGAGCGCCTTGACTATGGCTTCGGCCATGAAGGCGAGCTCGCTCTTAAGCGGCGCCGACGACAGGTACACGTGGAGCACGTCGCCGTCGACATAGCGGCGCAGCGTGGCGCGGTTGATGGCCTGCCCTACGACTTCCCCCCACAGGAATTCGACCTTGCGGCGGTCGAAGACGTCGCGGCGCCCGGCGTCGTTGATGTACAGGTTGAGAATGTCGGTCACCGACATAGCTTCGGTCTTTTTCATCGGGCCACGATTGGTGAGTATGCGCCGTCAGTCACGTGCCACATGCGGTAGTCGGGACCGCACGAGTCCATGATCTCGTCGAGGTGCTTGCGGTTGGTGTCGGTGATGAATATCTGGCCGAATCGGTCCGACGACACTGTGGCGACGATGCGCTCGACGCGGCGTGCGTCGAGCTTGTCGAAAATGTCGTCGAGCAGCAGCAGCGGCTTCAGCCCTGTGGCTTCGGCGAGAAATTCGTACTGGGCCAGGCGCAGGGCTATGGTAAGTGTCTTGGTCTGTCCCTGCGAGGCGGTGGCCCGCACGGGCATGCCGCCGAGCGTGAAGGCTATGTCGTCGCGGTGGGGGCCTACGGTGGTGTGGCGCATGACGCGGTCGCGCTCGCGGGCGTGGCCGAGGGCGTCGAGCAGTGAGGCGTGGCCGGCAGTCGAGGCCATGTAGGCCATGTCGACCGACTCGGCGTCGCCGGCTATAAGGCGGTAGTAGCGGTCGAAGATTCCGCGCAGGCGCTCTGTGAAGGCCTCGCGGGCCGGGACGATCAGCGCGGCCTGCGCGTCCATCATCATGTCGACCGACTCGAGCAGGGCCGGGTCGGCGTGGCCGTCGCGCAGCATGCGGTTGCGCTGCTCGAGCAGCCGGTTGTAGCGCATCAGCGCGTCGAGGTAAGCGCGGTCGCCCTGCGATATGATCATGTCGGCGAAGCGGCGGCGTTCCTCGCCGCTTTCGGTGACGAGCGCCAGGTCGGCCGGAGCGACCATCACGGCCGGCAGCAGTCCGATATGGGTCGAGATCTTCTGGTATTCCTTGCCGCCGCGGCGGAACGACTTGCGGCGGTCGCGGCGCAGCCCGGCGGAGATTTCCTCGCTGTCGTCGCCGCGGGCGTAGAGCCCCTTGAGTATGGCGAAGTCCTCGCCGCGGCGTATGAGCATCGAGTCGGGCAGCCGCCCGTAGCTTTTGGTGAAGCTCAGGTAGTGGATAGCGTCGAGCAGATTGCTCTTGCCCATGCCGTTGTCGCCCAGTAGGCAGTTGACCTTGGGCGAGAACTCAAGGTCGGCCGAGGCTATGTTCTTGAAGTTCGTGAGCGCTATCGACTTGAGGACCATTGCTGATCAGTGGGTGAAAATTTCGTTGAAAAACAGCAGGTGGTACAGCACCGAGTTGGCCCAGTACTTGCCCGAGTGGTTGCCGGGTCGCGAGATGTAGTCGTGCGGTATCTTGGCGTCGAGCAGGGCGCGGTGCAGGTTCTCGTTGACTTCGGCGAAAAAGTCCTCCGTGCCGCAGTCGAAGAGTATGTTGAGCTGTCCGGGCTGGAGGGCCGGTACGAGGTTGATCACCGTGTGGTCCTCCCATGCCTGCGGATTCTTGTCCTTTTCGCCGATGAGCGACTTCATCTTCCAGCGGTTGGCGAACGGACGGATGTCGACGCCGCCCGACATGCTGGCGGCCGAGCCCCAGATGTCGCTGTGGCGCATGCCGAGCCACAGGGCGCCGTGGCCGCCCATGCTCAGGCCCGAGATGGCCCGCTTCGAGGCTTCGGCTTTTGTTGGCAGCTTTCTGTCAATGGTCGGTACCAGGTCCTCGACGAAGAATGACTCCATCTCCATGCCGGGCTTCGAGTCCCAGTACCAGCTGTCGCGGCCGTCGGGCATCACGATCACCATGCCGTAGCGGTCGGCCAGGTCGCCCATGTCGGGGCGCAGGCGCCCCCAGGCGCGGTAGTCGCCGCCGTAGCCGTTGAGCAGGTAGACTGTGGGGAAACGGAGCGAGGCGTCGCTCCGCGAGGCCTCGGGGACGACCACGGTGACTTTCATCGGCGTGGCCAGGTGTGACGATTCGATCAGAAGCGTGTCGGAGACGGCGGCGCGCGAGCTCAGGCACACCGTCAGCATGGTGGCGAGCAGCAGTGTCAGGTGTCGTATCATGGCGGGGAAGATATTTGGTGTAGGCCGCCGCCCCGGCCGGGGC
>CAJJQT010000164.1 GCA_905193995.1 uncultured Porphyromonadaceae bacterium
CGGGGCCGACTCTGTGCTGACCTTCGACCTGGTACGCCGCAACATCGAGGTAGATCCCCTGCCCTACTACGGCGTGGACTCGGCCGGGGTGGGCTACATACGGCTGACGACATTCAACAACAAGAGCGCCGGGGCTGTACGCGACGCTGTGAACGCCATGAAGCGCGACGGACGCCTGCGCGGCATCGTGCTGGACCTGCGCGGCAACGGCGGCGGCCTGCTCGAAAGCGCCGTGCAGATCGTAGGGCTGTTCGTGCCCAAGGGCACCGAAGTGGTGCGCACCCGCGGCGCCGAGGCCTCGAGCGAGAAGATATACAAGACCACGCGCAAGCCGATCGACACGGAGACGCCGCTGGCGGTGATGATCGACGAGTCGACGGCATCGTCGAGCGAGATCGTGGCCGGAGCGCTGCAGGACCTCGACCGCGCCGTGATCGTGGGCAGCCGGTCGTACGGCAAAGGTCTGGTGCAGACGTCGCGTCCGCTGTTCAACAACGGCATGGTCAAGATCACCGTTGCCCGCTACTTCATACCGAGCGGGCGCCTGATACAGGCCATCGACTACCGCCACCGCGACAGCGAGGGCACGCCGACGCGCGTCCCCGACAGTCTGACCAAGATATGGTACACCGCCGGCGGACGCCCCGTGCGCGACGGGGGCGGCATCACCCCCGACGTGGCCGTGGCCGACACGACGATGAACCGTCTGCTGTACAACGTGATCAGCGACCTGTGGGCCTACGACTACGCCAACCGCTTCCGCGCCCGACACGATTCGATAGCCCCGGACTGGGCAGTCGACGACTCGGTGTTCGCCGACTTCAAGGCGTTCATCGACCCGGCCCGCTTCAAGTACGACCGCATGTCGGAGATGGGCATCGACTACCTGCGCGACGCAGCCCGTGTCGAGGGTTACCTCAACGACTCGGTGGAGGCCCAGATAGACCGCCTGGCGGCGATGATGCGCCACGATCTGCAGCGCGATCTCGACTTCAACCGCAGCGAACTCGTCAAGATAATCGACGGCGAGATCGGCGAGCGCTACTTCGACGACGGCACGCTGGTACGCCGCTCGCTGCGCTACGACCTGGAGGCCGACACGGCCCGCGCCGTGGTGCTTGACCCGGCCCGCTACCGCGCCATCCTCACACCCAAGGGCAAATGACACTGACCGAGGTCGAAAAGCTGTTCATGACCGAGGCGCGCCGGCGCGCGCTCGCGTCCCTTGTCTCGGGCAAGGCCACGCATCCGGCACTGTGCTCGGTGGCCGGGTCGGGGGCGCCCATGGCCATAGCCGGCATCGCATTGAAGGCCGGACGCCCGATGCTGGTGGTCGGCGCCGACCCCGACGACGCCGGATACCTCTACCACGACCTGGCCCGGCTCGCGGGCGAGGAGTCGGTGGTCTTCTTCCCCTCGGGCTACAAGCGCGACATCAAGTACGGCCAGGTCGATGCGCCGTCCGTCATCCTGCGCACCGAGGCACTGCGGCGGCTGGGGTCGGCCGATCCGACGCTGAAGTACGTGGTCACGTGCCCCGAGGCGCTGGCCGAGCAGGTGGCCTCGCGCGAGCAGATCGACCGCGACACCGTGCGCGTCGAGACCGGCGGCCGCTACGACATGACCGAGCTGCAGCAGCGCCTCATCGGCCTGGGATTCAAGGAGGTCGACTATGTGTACGAACCGGGCCATTTCGCCGTGCGCGGCTCGATACTCGACGTGTTCGGCTACGGTGCCGAGCTGCCCTACCGCGTCGACTTCTTCGGCGACGAGGTCGATTCGATCCGCGTGTTCAACATCGAGACGCAGCTGTCCGAGAACCGCCTGCAGAGCATCGACATCGTGGGCGACATCGACGCGCACACCGGCGGCAAGGGCGGCCTGTCGCTGCTCGACTACATAGACGCGTCCACGCTGATCGCGGCCCGCGAGCCCGACCGCACCTGCGCGCGCATCGCCGAGATCGCCGCCGGACACATGTCGGAAAACGCCATGACCGCCGGCGACATCGACGAGCAGGCCATGAGCCGCGTCGTCGACCCGGAGGCTTACCGCACGCGCGATGCGGCCTTCCGCCACATCTACTTCACGGCCGCGCCCGACGCACCCGCCGCCAACGCCACGCTCAGTTTCGACTGTACGCCGCAGGGCCTCTATCACAAGAATTTCGACCTGATCGGCACGGAGCTGGGCAAGCTGCAGGCCGACGGCTACAAAATCTACATCCTGAGCGACAACGAGCGGCAGTTCGACCGCCTGCGGGCCATCTTCGCCGACCGCGGCGACGACATCAGCTTCACGGGCGTGGAATCGACCCTCCACGAGGGCTTCACCGACCACGCCACGCGCACCTGCGTGTTCACCGACCACCAGATCTTCGACCGCATCCACAAGTACACCCTGCGCAGCGACAAGGCGCGCTCGGGCAAGCTGGCCATGTCGATCAAGGAGCTCAACGCCCTGGAGGTGGGCGACTACGTAGTGCATCTCGACCACGGCGTGGGCAAGTTCGCCGGGCTGCTGCGCACCGACGTGGGCGGCCACACGCAGGAGATGATCAAGCTCGTGTACCAGAACAACGACATCATCTTCGTGTCGATCCACTCGCTGCACAAGCTGGCCAAATACCGCGGCAAGGAGGGCGTGCCGCCCAAGCTCAACCGCATCGGCTCGGGCCAGTGGAACAAGGTTAAGGAGCGCACCAAGTCGAAGCTCAAGGACATAGCCCGCGACCTGATACAGCTCTATGCGCGGCGCCGTCAGGAGAAGGGCTTCGCGTTCTCGCCCGACACCTACCTGCAGAACGAGCTCGAGGCGTCGTTCGTCTACGAGGACACACCCGACCAGCTGACGGCCACCAAGGCCGTAAAGGCCGACATGGAGAGCGACCGCCCGATGGACCGCCTCATCTGCGGCGACGTGGGCTTCGGCAAGACAGAGATCGCCATCCGCGCCGCCTTCAAGGCCGCGACGGACGGCAAGCAGGTGGCCGTGCTCGTGCCCACGACTGTGCTCGCCTACCAGCACTACACCACCTTCAGCGAGCGTCTGAAGGACTTCCCGGTGCGTGTCGATTACCTATCGCGCGCCCGCTCGCCTAAGCAGGTCAAGGAGATCCTGGCCGACCTGGCCGCCGGCAAGATCGACATAATCATCGGCACGCACAAGCTCATCGGCAAGACGGTGAAATTCAAGGACCTGGGGCTGCTGATCGTCGACGAGGAGCAGAAATTCGGCGTCGCCGTCAAGGAAAAGCTCAAGCAGCTCAAGGTTAACATCGACACGCTGACCATGAGCGCCACGCCCATCCCGCGCACGCTGCAGTTCTCGCTCATGGGCGCCCGCGACCTGTCGGCCATCACCACCCCGCCGGCCAACCGCTACCCGATCGTGACGTCCGTGACGTCGCTCGACGACGACCTCGTGGCCGAGGCCATCAACTTCGAGATGGCGCGCGGCGGCCAGGTATTTATCGTCAACAACCGCATCGAGGGCCTCACGACGCTCCAGAATATGGTGAACCGGCTCGTGCCCGACGCGCGCACCATCACGGCCCACGGCCAGATGCCGCCCGAGCAGCTCGAGAAGGCCATCGTCGACTTCGCCGCCCACGACTACGACGTACTGCTGTCGACGACCATCATCGAGAGCGGCGTCGACATGCCCCGCGTCAACACCATCATCGTCAACAACGCCCAGAACTTCGGTTTGAGCGAGCTGCACCAGCTGCGCGGCCGCGTGGGCCGCAGCTCGCGCAAGGCGTTCTGCTATCTGATGGTGCCTCCGGGCAATCCGCTTTCGCCCGTGGCGCGGCGACGCCTCCAGGCCATCGAGAGCTTCTCCGACCTCGGCTCGGGCATCCACATAGCCATGCAGGACCTCGACATCCGCGGCGCCGGCAACCTGCTGGGCGCCGAGCAGAGCGGCTTCATCGCCGACCTGGGCTACGAGACGTATCAGAAGATACTCAAGGAGGCCGTCACCGAGCTGCGCACCGAAGAGTTCGCCGAACTCGACCATGCCGCCAACGACATCGTCGACAGCGAGGACTTCGTAGCCGAATGCACTGTCGAGAGCGACCTGGAGCTGCTGCTGCCGCCCACTTACGTGCCGCAGGCCTCGGAGCGCATCGCCCTCTATCAGGAGCTCGACAGCATCGAGCGCGACGATCAGGTCAAGGCCTTCGCCGACCGCCTGCGCGACCGCTTCGGCCAGCTGCCCCACGAGACCGAGGAGCTGCTGCGCGTGCCGCGCCTGCGCCGCCTGGCGCGCCGCCTTGGCATCGAGAAGGTCAACCTCAAGGGCGGCGTCATGTACATCTACTTCGTGGGCGAGTCCAACAAGGCCTACTACATGTCACCCATGTTCGGGCGCCTGCTCACCTACCTCACCGCCCATCCCCGCCGCGTAAAGATCCGCCAGAACGCCTCGCGCCAGAGCTTCTCGATCGCCAATGTCCGCTCTGTCAGCGACGCCGTGGCCATATTTGAAGAAGTGCTCACCCTACCCGCCAGCTGATGAACCCTTTCAGTAAGATCCACCGCGCATGGCGCCAGTGGCGCGAGCTGCCCCGCATGCCTCTGCGCCTCGAATTCGTCGTCACCGACTACTGCAACCTTAACTGCAAGGGCTGCACCCACTATTCGCCCCTGGCCGAGAAGGAATATGCCGATTTCGACCGCATGGAGCGGTCGATGGCGCACCTGGGCCGCATCGGCGGCGAAAAGGTGGCGCAGGCCTACCTCATCGGCGGCGAGACGCTGCTCTACCCGCGCCTGGTCGAGGCTATGGAGGCCCTGCGGCGCCATTTCCCGACCCAGCAGCTCTATGTATTCACCAACGGGCTGATGCTGCCGCGTATGTCCGAGGAATTCTGGGAC
>CAJJQT010000165.1 GCA_905193995.1 uncultured Porphyromonadaceae bacterium
AAGGTGGCCGAGGGCAGGGTAGTGCGCCCGGCTCTGGGGCAGCGCGCGGTGCGTCTGCTGCTGCCGATGGTGGTGATCAGCTCGATATGGGTGCTGTATTTCCCTCATTCGGGGCTTGAATCGCCGCTGGAGTCGACGTTCAGCGCCCTGTGGGCCAACACGTGGAAGAACGGCTACTGGTTCACGCTGGTGCTGTTCGAGATTGCGGCGGTGTATGCCGCGCTGACGCCGCTGCTGAACCGCTGCAGTAACGTCTACGCCTCGTGCGGCGTGGCCTTGGCGGCGTGGATAGTGCTGCTTGTGCTGTATCTGTACATACTGCCGGCCGACGTGTCGGGCTATCTGAGCCTGGAGCTGACGGCGTCGTTCTTCCCGGCGTTCATGTTCGGCGTGCTGGCTCGGCGCTACCGCGACGGCTTCATGTCGGCGGTGCACAGCTCGCTGTGCCAGACGGTGGCGATGCTGGTGTTCGGCGTGTGCCTGTACATGTGCTGCTGGCCGTGGGAGTTCGCTCTGGAGGGTCTGCCGCTGATCGCGCTGAACGCGCTGCTGCACATATCGCTGTCGGTGATCGCCCTGGCGGTGTTCGAGGCCTGGTCGGCCCGGGCATTCGCCGAGGACGCGCGGCCGGTGGCGCGCACGGTGGCGTCGGTGTGGGAGTACCTGGGCAAGCAGAGCCTGGGCATATATCTGCTGCACTACTTCTTCCTGTTCCCGATGGGCGCGGTGTTCCGCGGGACGCTGCTCGGAATGAACCTTTCGTTCGTGCCGATGGTTGTATTCTCAGCCTTCTGGGCCGCATGTATCATAGCCTGTGTACTCGGAGTGATGAAGCTCCTGCAGCCGTCGCGGACGCTGTCGCTGCTGCTCACGGGCACTAAATAAACTCTGAACGAATATGAACGCTCTGGCCTTCGACCTCGACGACACCCTGTACAGCGAACGCGACTACTGCCGCGCGTGCATAGCGAATGTCGCCCGGCGCGCCGGAGCCATGTTCGGTGTCGATCCGGCTCTCTTGGAGGCCGACATGCTTGCCGGAAAGAATCCCTACGACGGCCTGACGGCCGGCGGCCGGCTCGGCGGCCGACTCGACATCGACACCTTCCTGGACATATACCGCTCGACGGTGCCGTCGCGGCTGCCGCTGCGCGACGACGCGCGCCGAATGCTCGAGGCGCTGCGCCGCCACCGGCCCGATGTGCCGCTCTACATCATCACCGACGGGCGTCTGCACGGCCAGCAGGCCAAGATCGACGCCTTAGGGCTGACCGAGTGGTTTGACCCGGCCCACATCATAGTCAGCGAGGCCATCGGCTTCGACAAAAACACGCCGATGCCGTTCGTCACCGCTATGATGCGCGCGCAGCAGCACTTAGGGTGGATCTACGTCGGCGACAACCCGGCCAAGGACTTCCGCTGGCCGCGGCGCCTGGGCTGGACGGCCCTGATGCTGGCTGACCGCGGGGGTAACACCCACCGGCAGCCGCCGATGGAGCAGATCGGGGAGGAGTACCGCCCCGACAAGACAATCGAATCATTTGACTATATCATACAACTACTATGCCCACAGCTCTCATAACCGGTATAACAGGCCAGGACGGATCGTACCTGGCCGAATTTCTGCTCGAAAAGGGCTACGACGTACACGGCATCATCCGCCGCAGCTCGTCGTTCAACACAGGCCGCATCGAGCATCTGTATCTCGACGAATGGGTGCGCGACATGCACCGCCGGCGCCTGATCAACCTGCACTACGGCGACATGACCGACTCGTCGTCGCTGATCCGCATCATCGGCGAGGTACGGCCCGACGAAATATACAACCTGGCTGCGCAGAGCCACGTGAAGGTGTCGTTCGACGTGCCCGAATACACGGCCGACACGGACGCCATAGGCGTGCTGCGGCTGCTCGAGGCCGTGCGCATTCTCGGCATGGAGAAGAAATGCCGCATCTACCAGGCGTCGACCAGCGAGCTCTTCGGGAAGGTGCACGAGGTGCCTCAGACCGAGAAGACGCCCTTCCACCCGCGTTCGCCCTACTCGGTGGCCAAGCTCTACGCCTTCTGGATCATGAAGAACTACCGCGAGAGCTACGGCATGTTCACCGCCAACGGCATCCTGTTCAACCACGAGTCGGAGCGCCGCGGCGAGAACTTCGTCACGCGCAAGATCACCCTTGCGGCGGCCCGCATAGCCGCCGGCAAGCAGGAGAAGCTCTATCTGGGCAACCTGAACGCCAAGCGCGACTGGGGCTACGCCCGCGACTACGTGGAATGCATGTGGCTGATACTGCAGCAGCCCGAGCCCGACGACTTCGTGATAGCCACGGGCGAGTACCACTCCGTGCGCGAGTTCTGCACGCTGGCCTTCGCCCGCGCGGGCATCAGCCTGCGGTGGGAGGGGAGCGGCATCGACGAGAAAGGTATCGACGAGGCTACGGGCCGTGTGCTGGTAGAAGTGGACCCGCGCTTCTTCCGGCCGGCCGACGTAGAGGAACTGCTCGGCGATCCGACCAAGGCCCGCGAACAGCTGGGCTGGAATCCGCGCTCGACGAGTTTCGAGCGCCTGGTCGAGCTGATGGTCGACTCCGACGTGGAGCTTGTACGCAAAGACTGTCCGATAATATAATATGACACCCAAGGATACGAAAATATATGTCGCCGGGCACCGCGGACTGGTGGGCTCGGCGATCATGCGCAACCTGCAGCAGCGGGGCTACACTAACGTCATCGGCCGCACACATGCCGAGCTCGACCTGCTTGATCCGGTGGCCGTGGAACGCTTCTTCGACGACGAACGGCCCGAAATGGTGGTGCTGGCAGCGGCCCACGTGGGCGGCATCATGGCCAACAGCATCTACCGCGCCGACTTCATCTACCAGAACCTGCAGATCCAGCAGAACGTGATCGGGGCGGCGTGGCGCCACGGAGTGCGCAAGCTGCTCTTCCTGGGCTCGACGTGTATCTACCCGCGCGAGGCGCCGCAGCCCATCCCGGAGGACGCGCTGCTGACCTCGCCGCTCGAATACACCAACGAGCCCTACGCCATAGCCAAGATCGCCGGCCTGAAGATGTGCGAGTCGCTGAACCTGCAGTACGGCACCGACTACATAGCCGTGATGCCGACGAATCTCTATGGCCCGCGCGACAATTTCGACCTGGTCAACAGTCACGTGCTTCCGGCGATGATGCGCAAGATGCATCTGGCGTCGCTCCTTGCCAAGGGCGACACCGAGGGCCTGCGCGCCGACCTCATGAGGCGTCCGATCAAGGACTTCGGCGCCGCAGAGGCCACGGCGGCCGATTTCGCCGCTGCGCTGGCGCCCTTCGGAATACACGCCGACCACCTCGACCTGTGGGGCTCGGGCACGCCGCTGCGCGAATTTCTGTGGAGCGAGGACATGGCCGACGCCTCGGTGCACATGCTGCTGAATGTATCGTTCGCCGACATAGTCGGCCCGAATCCAGGCCGCGAGGTCCGCAACACCCACATCAACATCGGCACCGGCATCGAACACACCATAGCGCAGGTGGCCGAGATGATAAAGGACGAGGTCGGCTACACCGGCGAGATCCGCTGGGATGCCTCCAAGCCCGACGGGACGATGCGCAAGCTCTGCGACGTGAGCAAGCTGCACTCGCTGGGCTGGCGGCACCGGGTCGACCTGCGCGAAGGCATCGCGCGCCTCTACCGCTGGTATCTCGGCGGGGAGCGATAATTTTTTGCGGCGCAGGGCGGTTTGTGTCGAAAATTTTTACTAACTTTGCGTGCAATAAAAATTACAGCAACATATGGCGTCTTTTATTGCAGACCGAGTAGCTATGGACGGACTTACGTTCGACGACGTCCTGCTCATCCCGGCTTATTCCGAAGTACTTCCCCGCGAAGTCAGTCTTACCACCCGCTTTTCCCGTAACATAACACTGAATGTGCCCATAGTCTCGGCCGCGATGGATACCGTGACGGAGGCACAGATGGCCATTGCCATAGCCCGCGAGGGCGGATTGGGCGTGATCCACAAGAACATGCCCATCGCCGAGCAGGCTCGCCAGGTGCATGCCGTGAAACGCGCCGAGAACGGCATGATCTACGACCCGGTGACCATACGCCGGGGCGCGACCGTAGGGCAGGCCCTGAAAATGATGGAGGAATACCACATCGGCGGCATTCCGGTGGTTGACGACGAGGGCTATCTGGTGGGTATCGTGACGAACCGCGACCTGCGGTTCGAGACCGATCTGAACCGCGCCATCGACGGAGTGATGACGAGCGAGAATCTCGTATCGACGTCGCAGAGCACCAATCTCGAGGAGGCCGCGCATATCCTGCAGCAGCACAAGATCGAGAAGCTGCCGGTGGTTGACGCCGCAGGCAAGCTCGTCGGGCTTGTCACATATAAAGATATAACGAAGGCCAAGGACAAGCCCTTTGCCTGCAAGGACCGTCTGGGACGCCTGCGGGTGGCCGCCGGCATCGGCGTGACGCCCGACTCGATGGTGCGCGCCCAGGCACTGGTCGAGGCCGGCGTCGACGCACTGGTGATCGACACCGCCCACGGCCACTCGCGCGGCGTGGTCGGCGTGCTCAAGGACGTGAAGAACGCTTTCCCGCAGATCGACGTGGTGGTTGGCAACATAGCCACGGGCGACGCGGCCAAGTTCCTGGCCGACAACGGCGCCGACGGCGTGAAAGTCGGCATCGGCCCGGGCTCGATATGCACCACGCGCATCATCGCCGGCGTGGGCGTGCCGCAGCTGACGGCCGTCTACGATGTGGCCAAGGCACTCGAGAGCTACGGAGTGCCCCTGATCGCCGACGGCGGCATCCGCTTCTCGGGCGACATCGTCAAGGCGCTGGCGGCGGGCGCGCACTCAGTG
>CAJJQT010000166.1 GCA_905193995.1 uncultured Porphyromonadaceae bacterium
AGAAAGCGCTGCTCCGTATCATTTTGACCGCGTCCGGAGGCCCCTTCTTTGGCTGGACGCGCGAGCAGCTCAAGAACCCTTCGGTCGTTTTCAATTTGTTCGGGAAGATAATCCTTGCGGTTAACGGCAGTCATATATATTTCAGAAAGAAATGAGTTTGTCAAATTGTTTTCTATCGGCGCCGGGAAATTTGAGGGCGACGAGATGCGAGATGATGCGTTCGTAAGCCTTCCAGGGATCCCGATCGGGCGTGCGGGCTATGTCGGAGCCGTACAGAGCCTCAGGAGTGGTATAGCGTGCGACACCCCATCCGTGGCGGTTGCCCTGGCAGTCGTATTTGTATTCAAAATCAGCGATAACGACGTATCCGGCCATCTGAAGCCGGGCCATCAGCGCATCAAAACCAGCATCGGGTGCCTTTCGGCCGTCTTTTCCGCCCGAAGCGACGCGCTCGAGCGGTGAAAGCCTCGGTGCACGCGCCCTTGTATAACCGCCGAGTTGTTTCAGTTCGCTCGAAAGCAGCGACTCGTTATCGCGTATAAGGCCAAGTATGCACTGGTCGGTCGCATATGCCGGAGTCTTGTCGTAATTCGAATACACATACCTCCGGTAAGAGAGGAAAGACGGCAGAAGTTCAAGGCTGATGTATGCGGCACGCCGTCGGCAGAACTTACCATATGCACAGTTGAGCCGGCGTGTGATCTCGCCTTTCCACTCCCATGGGCCGTCGTCGAGGTCCCACAGGACAGCCGGGTGCGTCATCTCCTCAACCGAGAAGCCGGGTACGGCACCTGCAAAATACGGCAGAAAGCCGGTCGTAAGAACCCGCTGTTCCAAATCATCCGCACTTTTAAGCAACCTTTTGTCCATACCTTGAAAATTTCTACAAAAGTAACCAATTTTTATGTATTTCAGTTGCCTTTTTGATATATATTATTGTGGGCGTCGTGAAAATTGAGTAATTTTGCAAAACTAAAACAGGAATTCTATACAGCTATGGGCTTTTTCAGTATATTTTCGAAGGAAAAAAAGAAAACATTGGACAAGGGTCTTGAAAAGACCAAAGAGGGAGTTTTCGGCAAGCTAAAGCGAGCCTTCATCGGCCGCCGAAGCATCGACGACGAGTTTCTCGACGAGCTTGAGGAAATTTTCATTTCGAGCGATGTAGGCATCGACACCACCATAAAGATAATCGACCGCATCAAGGAACGCGCGTCGCGCGACAAATATGTCGGTATGGACGAGCTCAACTCGCTGCTCGTCGACGAGATCACATCACTTCTTGCCGAAAACGACAACTCCACCTCCAACAACTGCGAATTTACCGTGCCCGAAGGCAAGGGCAAGCCTTACGTGATAATGGTTGTCGGCGTCAACGGCGTAGGCAAGACCACCACGATCGGCAAGCTCGCCCACCAGTATAAGAAAGCAGGCTACAAAGTGATGCTCGGCGCCGCCGACACTTTCCGCGCCGCCGCCGTGGAGCAGCTCGACGAATGGGGCAACCGCGCCGGCGTACCGGTCGTGAAGCAGAACCTCGGCTCAGATGCCGCAGCTGTCGCCTACGACACCATCTCGTCGGCTGTGGCTAACGACGTCGACGTAGTGATCATCGACACGGCCGGTCGACTCCACAACAAGAAAGGCCTGATGGACGAACTGTCGAAGATCAAGCGCGTGATGCAGAAAGTCACGCCCGAAGCTCCGCAGGAAGTGCTTCTGGTGCTCGACGGATCGACCGGGCAGAACGCCTTCGAGCAGGCCCGTCAGTTCAGCAACGCCACTCAGGTGACTGACCTGGCCGTCACAAAGCTCGACGGCACCGCCAAAGGAGGCGTCGTCATCGGCATCAGCGATCAGATGCGTATTCCGGTGAAATACATCGGACTGGGCGAAGGTATCGACGACCTGCAGATATTCAACAAACAGGAATTCGTTGAATCGCTTTTCGGCAAGAGATAAACGATGGCAGTCCGCAAAGTAAATGTCGTAACAATGGGATGTTCGAAAAATCTCATTGATTCCGAACGTCTGCTGTCGATGTTCGCCAAGGCCGGTATAAAGGCATCGCACAATGCCGACAGCTTCACCGGCGGTGCAGTAGTGATCAATACCTGCGGCTTTATAGGCGATGCAAAGGAGGAGTCAATCAACGCCATACTCGAAGCGTGCCGGCTTAAAGGCGAAGGGTACATCGACCGCGTATACGTGATGGGGTGCCTCAGCGAGCGCTACCGCAAAGAACTTCCGGCCGAGATCCCCGAAGTCGACGGCTGGTACGGCAAGTTCGACTGGGATGAGATTATCGAAGCCATCAAACCTGCGGCAAAAAATGCCGCAGGCACGTACGACCGCTGTGTTACCACTCCGCCGCACTATGCTTACATCAAAATTGCCGAAGGATGCAACCGATTCTGCGCATTCTGCGCTATACCGCTCATCACAGGCCGATATAAGTCGCGTCCCGTCGAAGACATTCTTGACGAGACAAGAGATCTTGTGGCCCGCGGCGTCAGCGAATTCAATGTCATCGCCCAGGATCTTTCTTTCTATGGCCATGACCTATACGGACGCAGCGCTCTGGCCGAACTTGTCGACCGCATGGCCCGAATCGAAGGTGTGCGCCGCATCCGGCTGCACTACGCCTATCCGTCGGACTTCCCATACGATGTGCTGCCGGTTATGGCCCGACATTCAAATGTATGCAAGTACCTTGACATAGCCCTGCAGCATATCGATGACCGGGTGCTACGCAACATGCACCGGCATATCACAGCCGCCGAGACACGCGAACTGCTCGACCGCATACGTCTGGAGGTCCCAGGCATCCACATCCGCACTACGCTGATGGTCGGATTCCCGGGTGAGACTACGGAGGCTTTCGACCGCCTTCTGGAATTCGTGCGCGAACAGCGCTTCGAACGAATGGGAGCCTTTGCCTACTGCGAGGAGGAGGACACCGCTGCAGCACGCGAGTTCACCGACAATATTCCTCAGGAAGTGAAACAGCAGCGCCTCGACACACTTATGGCCGAGCAGGAAACAATCGCCCTCGAACTGAACGAGGCCAAGATCGGTAAAGTGCTTGAGGTAGTGATCGACAGCGAGAACGACGACTACTACATAGGTCGCTCAGAATTCGACTCGCCGGATGTCGATCCCGAAGTTCTGGTCAGGAAAACAAAGAAACTATCGGTCGGCGAATACGTCAAAGTGCGCATCGACGATGCCATGCCATTCGAGCTGATCGCAACAGCAGTCTAAAGCAATGTCGGCTATTCCACAGAAAATCAAGGAGGCAATCAACCGTTGCCTCGCGCACGGCATCGCTTTTGCCGCATACCGGTTGCCTGACGCAAAGGTCCGCTTCATTGCTTCGCTGAATAATTCATCGGGCACGGATCGGGACGATTCTTTCGTCATCACACCTTGGGACAGACGTTACGGCGAAAGCACTTGCATAGCAGCAGACTACGATGAAATCAGCTTGATGGAAGCCACAAGCGGAAAAGAACCTAAAGGAGATAACACCTTCACTTTTATGCCTTCGACAGATAAAGCCGAATACACAGCTAATCTGACCCAACTGATCGACCTGCTGCAAAAACGTGGAGGCAAGACCGTCATCTCCCGCATTATGTCAGGTGAATGCGACTCAATCGACTGGGCCGAAGCGGCCGACAGACTATTCGACAGATACCCCGATGCATTCTGCCACATATATTATCATCCCCGTACAGGAGCTTGGCTCGGCGCGACACCCGAAGTTCTTGTCAGTTCCGACCGTCGTGAAAATTCGTTCTTGACCATGGCTCTTGCCGGTACGAAGAAGAAAGGCGAGGCATGGGACGACAAAAACCGCTCGGAGCAACAGATGGTGACAGATTTCATTGTCGGTAATTTAAACGAACTTGGCGCTAAGGTGACGGCGTCGCAGGTGTCCGATCTACAATACGGCGACATCGCACATTTATGCACATATATCAAATGCACAGGTGGAGAAAACGTCAGCCATCAGACGATATGCGACATATTGTCTCCGACACCTGCGGTTGCAGGACTACCGAGGGAAAAAGCGCTCGCTGAGATTGCGCTCTTCGAACGGCATCAGCGTCTCTGCTACGGCGGCTACATTACCGTCGAGAACAAGGATAATACCGGTAGAATATCATATGTAAACCTCAGGTGTGCGCATTTCAGCGGCAACCGCTTCACTATCTACGCCGGAGGTGGAATTACAGCACAGTCAGTGCCTGAAACAGAATGGGCCGAAACCGAAGCCAAGGCAAAGACCCTGAAAGACATAATAAATAATTTAGGCAATGCAAGATCAAAATGACAACCGCCCCAGAGGCATATTTGTGATTTTATCAACGGCGCTCATAACTCTCGTAGTGCTGTCGCTGCTGCCGTGGGGTGATTTTACCAATCACTACCTCAAGGATTTCAGTCTGCTGAGCGATCTGATTCCTCAGTCGGACAAGACATATATAACTCACGAACAACTCGACCCTGAACTTGAGAAACTCGATGATATGCTGGCCGAGGAGGAAGACACGACCTCGGTTTTGCCTCGCCAACCGCAGGCTGCGTCCGCCGAAATAATACTGCCAGATATCCCCGAAGACTTTGAAGCTCCCGAACAGGACGGTGCAGTTCTCATTGAAGACTACACATCCGACGGCAGCGGTCTTGCAAAAATCAGGCAAGGACTGCAGAATGCGGCATCAAAAACGTTCCGTATCGCCGTAATAGGAGATTCGTATATCGAAGGCGACATACTGACCAAGGACATCCGCTCGATGCTTCAGGACCAATACGGAGGTGCTGGAGTAGGGTATATGGCAGCCCAGTCGCAGGTAGCCGGG
>CAJJQT010000167.1 GCA_905193995.1 uncultured Porphyromonadaceae bacterium
GGGACGCCTGCTCTCCCGGTTGCGCGTTGCATCTTTCGGCGGACGCGCCATAGCGCGTCCCTGCCTTGTGTTCTTTTGGGGTCTTTTGTTCTTTTGTCGTGATGTTAATAACTTTTTTGGGAAAAAGTGCTGTTTTCATTTGTAAACTGCGGGGGTAATTTCGTAACTTTACGCTCCGAAAAACGGTCGGGTAAGGGCCGTTCGGTCAATTCGTTATGGATCAGGAAGTTTACCACATACCGGCACTTTTGGAGCAATCGCTTGACGCGCTGGCGATCAGGGCGGACGGCGTGTACGTCGACGCGACGTACGGCGGCGGGGGCCACTCGCGCGCGATCGTGGAGCGGCTGTCGGCCGACGGGCATCTGTACGGGTTCGACCAGGACTCTGACGCAGTGGAGCGCGCGATCGACGATCCGCGTTTCACGATGGTGTACGGCAACTTCAGGTATCTGCGCAATTTCCTGCGCTACTACGGCGTGGAGAGCGTGGACGGGATACTGGCCGACTTAGGTGTGTCGTTCCACCACTTCGACGACGCGGAGCGCGGCTTCTCATTCCGCGCCGACGCTCCGCTTGACATGCGCATGAACCGCCACGGGCGGCTGACTGCCGCGGAGGTGGTGAACACGTACAGCGAAGAAGCGCTGACCGAGCTGCTGCAGCTCTACGGCGAGGTGCCGGGGGCGAAGCGCGTGGCGCGGGCCTTAGCGGCGGCGCGGCAGGAGGCGCCGGTCGACACTATCAGCCGGCTGCTGGCGACAGTCGAGCCGCTGACCGACCCGCGGCGGCGCAAGAAGGAGCTGGCGTGCATATTCCAGGCGCTGCGCATAGAGGTGAACGGCGAGCTGGACGCGCTGCGGGCCTTCCTGGAGCAGACGGCGCAGGTGCTGAAGCCGGGGGGGCGCCTGGCGGTGATAACCTACCACTCGCTGGAGGACAGGCTGGTGAAGAACTTCATGCGCAGCGGCGACTTCGCCGGGCGCATCGAGAAAGACATATACGGCCGGGCCGAGACCCCCTTCAGGCCGCTCGGCGGCAAACCGATAACGCCCGACGCGGCCGAAACCGAAGCCAACCCGCGCAGCCGCAGCGCCAAGCTGCGGGTGGCGACGCGCAACTGACCCCGCGCGGCCCGCATTCATCACAAGACTGTAAGAACCTTAAGCCCCAAATAATCAAAATCCACTCTCCAATGCTTAAAAACATTTCGATAAAGAACATCAAATCGCGCGACCTGGTCGAGGGTATCCCCGGCAACTGGTTTCTGAAGCACTTCGCCTCGGTGGTGATAGTGGTGGTGCTGGCGATGACGTACATATCGGTGCGGTTCGACTGCGTGACGGCGATGGAGACGGTGCAGTCGCTGACGCGGCAGCTCGAGGTGACGAGGACCGAGGTGCAGCGGGAGCGGTCGCTGTACATGTCGTCGACGTGCGAGAGCTCGATGCAGCGGATGGTCGACTCGCTGGGGCTGGGCCTGAGCGTACAGGAACGTCCACCTTATAAAATCTCTCTTCCATGAATCCCTTCCAAAAGAAAACGGCCAAGGGGCGCAAGCCCAAGACGCGGCGCCTGCACATCTACGGGCGCTACGTGATAATGTCGGCATTCATCCTGTTCATGTCGGGACTGTGCATGATATTCCTGCTCAACACGACGGTGATCCACGCCGACGAGTGGAACGCCAAGGGCGAGCAGACCATGGCCGGCAAGCGGGTGATACCGCCGCTGCGGGGCGACATCCTGGCGAGCGACGGGTCGATACTGGCTACGAACCTCAACTACTACGACGTGCGCATCGACTTCCGGGCCTCGCGCATGAACGAACTGAACTACATGGCGAGCGTCGACTCGCTGGCCGACACGCTGGCGGCCTACTACCCGCAGCGGACGCGCCAGGAGTGGTACGCCCACCTGATGAAGCCCTTCGACGTGGTGAAGGCCAAGCGGTCGCGGTCGTATCCGCTGCTGCGCGGCATCCCCTACGACGAGGTGGTGCGGCTGAAGAACTTCCCCTACTTCCGGCGGTCGACGAACCCGAACAAGACCGGCCTGACGACCGAGCGGGTGCTGCTGCGGCGGTACCCCTACGGCGACATGGCGCGGCTGAGCATCGGGCGCGTGGGCCAGACCACCGAGGACCCGCAGGTGCGCGGGCGGTCGGGCCTGGAGGCGGCGCTGGACTCGCTGCTCTACGGGCACCCCGGAGTGGCCAAGAAGGTGCTCTTCACCAGCGGCGAGGCCTACTGGACCGAGACACCGGCCGAGAACGGCATCACACTGACGACGACCATCGACATCACGCTGCAGGACCTGCTCGAGCACGAGCTGGGACAGATGCTCGTCGACTGCAACGGCGAGTGGGGCAGCGCCATGATCATGGAAGTGGCCACGGGCGACATCAAGGCGATATCGAACCTCGACCGCGACACCATCAACGGCGGCTACATCGAGGCCATGAACCACATAGTGCAGGCCTACGAGCCGGGATCGGTGATCAAGATAATATCGATGCTGACGGCGCTTGAGGACGGGTACGTGAACCTCGACCAGGTGTACCCGATCGGACGCAGCTTCGCCTATGCCGGCGGCAAGCCGATCAGCGACACCCACTCGCCGGCTTACCTGCCGGTGAGCCGGTTCATCGAATACTCGTCGAACATAGGCATGACCAAGCTGATAGCGCCGCGCTACGACGGCAACCTGAACGGCTTCCGGGAGCGGCTGCGGCAGCTGGGCTTCTTCGACCGGTTCAACACGGGCATGATGAACGAGCGTCCGCCGAAATATCCGACGCTCGACCCCAAGCGCGGCGGCCGCGTGTCGCTCTCGCGCATGATCTTCGGCTACGCCACGCAAGTACCGCCGCTGTACACGTGCGCGGTTTACAACGCGATAGCCAACAACGGACGGTTCGTGCGCCCTCGCCTGGTGAAGGCGATGCACATGCCCGACGGGCGCGACTCGGTGATACCGGTGAGCTACGTGCGCGACTCGATATGCTCGCGGCGTAACGCGGCCATCCTGCGGCAGATGATGCACGAGGTGGTGTGGGGCGAAGGCGGCACTGCCAAGGGCCTGCGCAACGACATCGTGGAGATCGCAGGCAAGACCGGCACCGCCGGCATCGCGCTGGAGGCGCCGCGCGACTCGCTGGGCAAGATCATACTGCCCTTCAAGGGCGGCTACCGCGAGGGGCGGCACAACCGCGTGGCCTTCTGCGGCTTCTTCCCGTACGAGAATCCGAAATACACATGCATCGTGGTGATCAGCGACCCGCAGGGCCCCTACGGACCGGCGGCGACGAGCGGTACGGTGCTGCGCAACGTGGCGCTGAAGATGTACTCGCGCGGCATGCTGGGCAACAGCAGCGACTACCTGGCCGAGTCGGCCGGGCGGACGCCCGGCAAGCCGACGCTCTACGGCACCTACAACCGGGGCCGCAGCGAACGCCTGCACCGGACGCTGAACGTGCCGTCGGCCTACGTGCTGCGGAGCGGGAGCGCCGGCAGCGGCAACCGCACTACGGTGCCCGACGTGCGGGGCCTGGGCATCCGCGAAGCGCTCGTGGAGCTTGAGAAATGCGGATTTCCGGTAAACTTCTCCGGCACGGGCTACGTGACGGCGTCGGTGCCCGCCCCGGGCACGCACGTCGCCCCCGGCACGCGCGTGACGGTAACACTAAGTCAGAACTGATGGAAAGATACAGAGAATACCATACGGCGGCGGCCGTGGCCGAGGCTCTCGGACGGCAGCTGACCGAGACCTCCGGAGGGGCGCCTGCAGCTGAATACAGCGGCCTGACAGCCGACTCGCGCGCCGTGACAGCCGGCAGCATCTTCGTGGCCGTGCGCGGAACGCGCACCGACGGCCACGCCTACATGGGGCAGGCCGCGGCGGCCGGAGCGCGCGCCATAGTGTGCGAGGAACCGCCCCGCGAACTTGCCCCCGGCGTGACCTACTACCGCGTGGCCGACTGCTCGGAGGCCCTGGGGCTGCTGGCATCGGGGTGGTACGGCTACCCGTCGCGACGGCTGACGCTGGTGGGCGTGACGGGCACGAACGGCAAGACGACCGTGGCGACGCTGCTCTACGAGCTGGCGATGCTGACCGGGCGCCGCGCAGGTCTGCTGTCGACGGTAGTGAACCGCATCGGACGCGAGGAAGTGGCTGCCACGCACACCACGCCCGACCCGCTGGAGCTCAACGGGCTGCTGGCACGGATGGCGGAGGCCGGCTGTGACTTCGCGGCCATGGAGGTGAGCTCGCACGCCGCCGCGCAGCACCGCATCGCGGGGCTCGACTTCGACGGCGGCCTGTTCACGAACCTGACGCGCGACCACCTCGACTACCACAAGACCTTCGCCAACTACCTGCGCGCGAAGCAGAGCTTCTTCGACGGGCTGAAGCCCGGGGCGTTCGCGCTGACCAATGCCGACGACCGCAACGGCATGGTGATGGTGCAGAATACCGGCGCGGAGGTCAAGACTTACGCGTTGCAGGCGTTCGCCGATTTCCGGTGCCGGATCGTCGAGATGCATTTCGACGGCATGCTGCTGAATCTGGACGGTTCGGAGGTCTGGGCGACATTCCTCGGGCGTTTCAACGCTTACAACCTAACGGCCGTGCTGCTCGGCGCCGACCGCGACGAGGTGCTGCGTATCCTGAGCGAGCTGACGTCGGTCAGCGGCCGTTTTGAGTACGTTCGTTCGGCGGACGGGGTGACCGCCATCGTCGATTACGCTCATACTCCGGATGCGTTGCAGAACGTCCTGCGGACGATCGACGAGATTCGCCGGGAAGGGCAGCGGATCTATGTCGTCGTGGGGTGCGGCGGC
>CAJJQT010000168.1 GCA_905193995.1 uncultured Porphyromonadaceae bacterium
TCAACGGTGAGGTGACGTGGCGTCCCGCGAGCAGTTTCCGGACGGAATTGGGATTGAAACCGTCGACATCTTTTTCAGGCTTGACGGCCTCGATGACTTTTTGCTCGTCGATGTGACGGGGCAGGGGAAGCTGAACGATAAAACCGTCGACATCGTCGTCCTCATTGAGGACTTTGATAAGGGCAAGCAGCTCGGGTTCGGTAATGTCGTCCTCGCGGCGTATCACCGTCGAGCGGAAACCGCAGGCCTCGCACGCCTTCACTTTGTTGGCCACATACGTTTCGCTGCCGCCGTCGTGGCCTACAAGTACGGCTACCAGGTGCGGTGCGCGCAGGCCGCGGGCCAGTCTGTCGGCAACTTTTGCGGCAATCTCACTCTTGATAGCGGCCGCCGTCGCTTTTCCGTCAATCAGTTGCATCGTAAAGTATCTGTTATTTTACCGGCGCATGCCCTTCATGGCCTTCATTCCTTTCATCGCCGCCATCGGGTTCTTGATCGATCCCACATGGCGCATCATCTGGCGCGTCTGGTCGAACTGCTTGAGCAGTCGGTTGACTTCCTGTACGGTCGTGCCCGAGCCGTCGGCGATTCGCTTTACGCGCGTGCCCTTGATGATCTCGGGATTTTCGCGCTCGCGTGGTGTCATCGAGTTGATGATGGCCTCGATACCCTTGAAGGCGCTGTTGTCGATGTCTATGTCCTTGATAGCTTTGCCGATACCTGGGATCATCGACGCGAGATCCTTAATATTGCCCATCTTCTTGATCTGCTGGATCTGCTTGTAGAAGTCGACGAAGGTGTACTGGTTCTTGCGCAGCTTGCGAGCAAGTTCCTCGGCCTCTTTTTCGTCGAACTGCTGCTGGGCTTTTTCGACCAGCGACACGATGTCGCCCATGCCGAGGATACGGTCGGCCATACGTGCCGGATAGAAGATGTCGATGCCGTCGAGGGTCTCGCCCGTGCCGACGAATTTGATCGGCTTCGTGACTACGGTGCGTATCGACAGCGCCGCGCCGCCGCGGGTGTCGCCGTCGAGCTTCGTGAGGACCACGCCGTCGAAGTCGAGGCGGTCGTTGAACGCCTTGGCTGTGTTGACGGCGTCCTGGCCGGTCATGGCGTCGACCACGAACAGGATTTCCGAGGGCCTGACGGCCTTCTTTATAGCTTCGATCTCGTCCATCATCTGCTCGTCGACAGCGAGGCGGCCGGCGGTGTCGATGATGATCAGGTCGTTGTGGTTGGCTTTGCCGTATTCGATTGCCTTTTTGGCTATATCGACGGGATCCTTGCTGCCTTCGACCGAGAAGACGGGTACGTCGATCGATTCGCCGAGCACTTTCAACTGGTCGATGGCGGCGGGGCGGTAGACGTCGCAGGCCACCAGCAGCGGTCGCATGGCTTTCTCACTCTTGAGGCGCTTGGCGAGCTTGCCGCTGAAGGTCGTTTTGCCCGAGCCCTGAAGGCCCGACATCAGTATGACGGTCGGCTTGTCCTTCAGGTTCAGCGGTGCTGCGTCGCCGCCCATGAGCGAGGCCAGCTCGTCGTGCACGATCTTTACCATCAGCTCGCTCGGCTTGATGGCAGTCAGCACATTCTGACCCAGGGCCTTCGCCTTCACGGTGTCGGTGAATGTCTTCGCGACCTTATAGTTGACGTCGGCGTCGATCAGTGCGCGCCGCACGTCCTTCAGTGTTTCGGCTACATTGATCTCTGTGATCTTGCCCTGACCCTTTAGTATCTTGAAACTGCGTTCAAGTCTGTCGCTGAGTTTTTCAAACATGTGCTGAGTTGTATATTGATTTGATTATTGACTGGGATTAAACAAGCTGGTTGGTGGCCGTGTCGGGGAATATCACCGTGGGCCTGAAAGTCCGGGCTTCCTCGATCGGCATGGTGGCGTACGACATGATGATGACGATGTCGCCGGGCTGCACCAGGCGTGCGGCCGCGCCGTTGAGGCACACCACGCCGCTGCCGCGTTCGCCCGCAATGGTGTACGTGTCGAGGCGGGCACCGTTGTTGTTGTTGACGATGTAGACGCGCTCGCCTACAAGTATGCCGGCCGCGTCGAGCAGGTCCTCGTCGATGGTGATGCTCCCGATGTAGTCAAGCCGTGCTTCGGTCACCGTCACGCGGTGGATCTTTGATTTCAGTACCTCTACGTTCATCGTCAGTCCGCTTTGGGGTATTTGATATTGTCGATCAGGCGCACATCGCCCATCCACACCGTCACGCATCCGACAGCGCCGCTGATGTCTTCGGCCGGCTGGAGTGTCGTCGGATCCACGATCTCGTAGTACTCGACCTCCATGCCGTCGATGGCATTGAGCTCCGTCACGACCATTTCCTTGAGTGCCTCCACGTCAGAGATGCCTTCTCGGGCCAGGTCGGCGCTCCCGGCCAGCACTTCGTGGATCTGCGGGGCGGCCGCACGCTGCTCGGCAGTAAGGCGCACGTTGCGCGAGCTCAGCGCCAGGCCGTCGGCCTCGCGTTTGATCGGGCATGCCACAATCTCGACCGGCGAGCCTGTCAGCTCCACCATCCTGCGGATGACGGCGATCTGCTGGAAATCCTTCTCGCCGAAATATGCCTTGTCGGGTGCGGCGAAGTCGAAAAGCTTGCTCACCACCTGGCACACTCCGTTGAAGTGGCCCGGCCGCATCGCCCCTTCCATCACTTCCGCTACCGCACCCAGGTCAAACTGCCGCGTGTCCGGCTCGGGATACACTTCCTCGACCGTCGGCACGAAGGCCACGTCAGCGCCTGCCCGCTCAAGCAGCTCGCAGTCGGCCTCCACCGTGCGCGGATATGTCTTCAGGTCATTTGCATTGTTGAACTGCGTAGGGTTTACGAACACGCTCACCACTACGAAGTCGCATTCGCGGCGCGCGCGGTCGATCAGCGACTTGTGGCCCGCATGCAGGGCGCCCATCGTCGGCACAAGGCCCACCGTCGCCCCCCTCTTCTTGGCTTCAGCCACGGCTGCACGCAGCCCGGCTACTGTTGAAATGGTTTCCATTTTCAATTTTATAAAATCGCCTGCAAAATTACTACTTTTTTGCCACCTGTGCAAGTCATCCAGTCGTCCCCGTTGCGATTCAGTAATCCGTCACTGCAATTTTACATCTGTTAACATGGCTGTACACGCTATCGCTACACCCTGAGCCGTAACTTTGCTTCCGCAATAACTCATTGACTACGTTCATGACACAGATACTTTCCTCCGACCGCCTCTTCGCCACCGCCTACTGCCGCGGCGCCGAGGTATTCCGCTTCGCCGGATCCGGCATCTCGTCCGTCTCCGACCTCATAACGATAATGCGTGACCGTGCCCCCCGCTCGGGCGGCATGGTCACGCTCAATATCCGCAATTCGTCGCAGGGCTGGTCGCACTCCCGCGCCGTCTACCTGCGATGAAAATTATATATTTCTCACTGCGCGTGGGCCTCTATCCAGCGGCGGGCGACGAAGGCGGTGTACCAGGGCGTCACGTCGTCGTGGCGGTGGCTGCGCGGGTACCACGCGCACTGCCACGGGAAGATGGCGCGCTCGAGGTGTGGCATCATGGCCAGGTGACGTCCGTCGCGGCTGCAGACGGCGGCCACGGCGCCGGCGCTGCCGTTGGGGTTGGCCGGGTAGGCGCCGTAGCTGTAGCGGGCGGCCACGCAGTGGTCACTGAGGCGCCCGGGCAGCACGAAGCGGCCCTCGCCGTGGGCCACCCATATGCCGAGCTTCATGCCGGCGAGGTCGCGCAGCATCACCGACGGGTTGGCCGGCACGGTTAGGCCGAGGAACGACGACTCGAACTTGTGCGAGCGGTTGTGCTCCATGCGTATCTTGTTGCCGCGGGCGTCGGCGGTGTCGATCAGGCCGAGCTCGATCATCAGCTGGCAGCCGTTGCAGATGCCGAGGCTGAGGGTGTCGGGGCGGCTGTAGAAGCGCTCGATGGCGGTGCGGGCCCGTTCGTTCCAGCGGATGCCGGCGGCCCAGCCCTTGGCCGAGCCGAGGACGTCGCTGTTGGAGAAGCCGCCGCAGAATACGATCATGCCGACGTCGTCGAGTGTCTCGCGGCCGCTCATCAGGTCGCTCAGATGCACGTCCTTGACGTCGAAGCCGGCCAGGTAGAGCGAGTAGGCCATCTCGCGGTCGCCGTTGACGCCTTTCTCGCGGATGATGGCGGCGCGGGCGCGGCGCCCGGAGGCGGGGGCTTCGGGGCGCCCCTTAAGCTTGCCGTCGAAGCCACGGGCTATGGCGTAGCGCAGCGGCTGGCGCTTGTAGTTGGCCAGGCGCTCGGCGGCACACTGCTCGCCGCTCTGCAGCCGGTCGAGCAGATAGCTGGGGCGGAACCACGTGTCGCGCAGGGTGTCGATGCCGAGCAGGAACTCGCGATCGGCGTGGGTAAGCTGAACGACGCGCTCGCCCGAGGGGCAGGCTACGGGGAAATATTTGACTCCGGCTTCGTCGAGGATCTTCTCGACCGACGCCTTGGCCGAGTCGGCCACCTGGATGACGACGGCGGGATTCTCGGCGAACAGTATCTTCACGAGGTCGCTCTCGCCGTAGGCGCGGAAGCCGTCGGTGTATACCTTGAGGCCGCCGCGGGTGTTGGCGAACGTCATCTCGAGCAGGGTGACGATGAGGCCGCCGGCGCTGACGTCGTGCATGGCCAGCAGCTTGCGGCCGCGTACGAGTTTCTGCACGGTCTCGAATGCCGTGCGGAACTTTTCGGGATCTTTCACCGTCGGGACGTGCCGTCCGACCTTGCCCA
>CAJJQT010000169.1 GCA_905193995.1 uncultured Porphyromonadaceae bacterium
GAGGATATGACAATGATAAGATTACTTGTCAAAGCTGACAAGGTGGCTTCAGTGGGGCGCCCGCTCTACCATTACATCCGCGTCAATCAGAATGCGATGTCACAGCGTTACGACAACGCCAAACTGGAAGATCTGAAATATAATGTCACAGAGACTGTCGACTTTCTGAAAGAGAATCTGGTAAACGACCGCGGATTAGACAAAGAAATCGATTGGTTTCTGTTAAATACCAAGCTACCGTTTCTGTTTACAGGAAACAAAGCGGATGTGGATTTATGGAGAGAATGGTACCGGGAAAGCAACCGTAATATATGGAGCAACAGGTCGCAGTCAGTCCGAAGCCGAATATTACAGCTGTGCGCCCGGTACGACTTGAGATTCATGATTATATTATATATCAACCTGGTCCACAGGATTATGTACGGTAAGATATTCAGATAATTATTATGAGTTACAGCAGCTTTCTTAAAATAATATTTTATCTGCCTACCGTAATTTTGGTGAGCCTGTACTACTTCCCGATGGGAGTGGGTGTCGGGAGTCTCCGCACTAAAACGCTTCTGGCTGTTGTCGGGCTATTTATATTGATATTCAATCTGCCTAAAATCGGCGACGCATCAATCTCCAGGGATTTGATCAAACTGTCGATAACGGCCTGCGCTGTCTCTTTTATCTGTTTCTTTTCAGTTACGATACATCATACACAAGACTTTACGTATGCCACTTATATCATATCCATGTGGGTTTGGCTGGCCGCAGCCTATACAGTGATTTATACAATAAAATATATTTATGGCCGAATTGATGTGGTGATACTGTGTGATCTGCTGATGGTAGCATGTATCATTCAATGTGCTTCCGCTATCATGATCGACCAGATTCCTGCAGTACATGATTTTGCCTCAAGATTTCAGGACACGGAGTGGATTGAAAGCGTCGACCGGCTCTATGGCATAAGTACGGCTTTGGATACAGCGGGAATACATTTTGCTGTAGTCCTGTTCATGATTACATATATCCTTGCCAATAAATCCAAGAATTTTACCGCAGCGAAAATCATATTTTACTGGATCTCATTCATAATTATCACCGTTATCGGTAATATGATGGCAAGAACCACCATCGTTGGTACCGGACTGGGGCTTCTTTACATTTTATGGAAATCCGGAGGTCAGATTCTCCGGAATTCAAATCAACGAAGAATTATCAAGCATCTTGCATTCTCTGTCTTAATATTATTACCCATAGTCATTTTTTATTACAGGACAAATACAAGAATATATGATAATATCAGATTCGGTTTTGAAGGCTTCTTTTCATTAGTCGAAAAAGGGGAGTGGGATGTCGCTTCCAACAATACACTCAAGAGGATGATCGTTTTTCCTGAATCAATCGAGACCTGGATGATCGGCGACGGCTATCTTGAAAATCCCAAATCCGATCCATATTATATAGGCCCAATAACGGAGGGCTACTACATGAATACCGATATCGGATACTCCCGCTTTATATTCTATTTCGGAACACTTGGCTTAATCGCATTCTCCGCATTCATTATTCAGGCCGGCATTATTTGCGCGTCTTTCCTGCCGAAATATAGAGCGATGTGCATAGGCCTGATTTTATTGAATTTTATCATCTGGCTGAAAGTGTCAACCGATATTTTCTTCATTTTCGCCCTGTTATATAATTTGTCACTTCTTAAATCTCCGAATGATAATTCAGTGGAGGCCGCTCCCGGTTTAATAGCGCAATGAAGATTGTATACTGCATCGCCGGAACCTATCGGGGCGGGGGAATGGAGCGTGTGCTCGCCTTGAAGGCAAACTGGCTCGCGGAGCACGGTTATGAAGTGACGGTCGTTACGACTGATCAGCTCGGTCGACCTTCGTTCTTCGAGATGGACAGCGGCATAGCTACCGTCGACCTTGCCATAGGCTACGAGGATAACAACGGAGGCTCGTTCGCCGACAAATTCATCCATTATCCCGGAAAGAAGCGGGAGCACCGCCGCCGGCTCGGACGGGTGCTCAACGAAATAAAGCCTGATGTCTGCGTATCGATGTTCTGCGGCGAGGCATCTTTTCTGCCCCGACTGAACGACGGGAGCAAGAAAGTGGCTGAAGTACACTTTTCACGTTTCAAACGTCTGCAATATGGCCGCAGGGGGCTCTTCGGTCTTGCCGACAGGTTGCTGACTTGGATGGACGGTCGTGCTGCCGCCCGTTATGACCGGTTCGTAGTCTTAACTGACGAGGACAGCGTCAACTGGAAGATTTCACGTAAAGTTGATGTAATCGCTAATCCTCTTACGTTCATTCCTGAATCTCAGGCTGCGCTTGATGCGCCGGTTGCACTTGCCGTGGGGCGGTTCAGCGAGCAAAAGGCCTTTGACAGAATGATCGAGGCATGGCGCGATGTTGCCGCAAAGCATCCCGGCTGGCAGCTGAAAATTGTCGGAGACGGAGAACTGAAACCCGCTCTTCTGAAGCAGATTCAGAATTATGATCTGCAGTCGAACGTAAGCCTTATCGAACCGACAAAGGACATTCTGCCGCTCTACCTGGACGCATCCATGTATCTCATGACATCGCGCTACGAGGGTCTTCCGATGGTTCTTATTGAAGCACAAAGTTGCGGACTTCCCATCGTGAGCATGGCTTGCAAATGCGGCCCTCGCGATATAGTCTCCGACGGCGTCAACGGCTATCTGGTCAAGGACGGCGATATCAGCGGCATGGCCGACCGCATTTGCCGCCTGATCGAAGATGAGCGCCTCAGGAAATCAATGGGCCATAAGGCAAGCGAAGCTTCACACCGTTTTGATACGGAGAAAGTGATGCGCAGGTGGGACCGGCTGTTCAAGGAAACTGTCAATGAAAAATAAGACCATCGTAATATCGGGCGTGAATATCCGCAAGGGTGGCACACTGACCATAATGCGCGATTGTCTGAAATTCTTATCTGAGAACCTTTCAGCCGACAACCGGATCGTAGCGCTCGTACATGACAAAAAACTTTATCCTTGCGGCGGAATAGAATTCATCGAATGTCCGGACAGTGCAAAAGGCTGGCTCAGAAGGCTGAGGACTGAATACCGCGACATGTACCACATATCTGAACAGATCGGAAACATAAATTTATGGCTTTCGATGCATGATACTACACCCCGCGTAAAGGCCGACATACAGGCTGTCTATTGCCAGACATCCTTCCCGTTTCTGCGATGGCATTTACGCGACGGACTTTATGACAAAAAAATACCGTTGTTCGCCCTATTCACCCGCTTTGCGTATCGGGTGAATGTCCACCGCAACAAGGCTCTCATAGTACAGCAGCGATGGCTGCGCGACAAACTCAGCGCCCTGTTGGGCGTCAGCCGCGACAAGTTCATTGTATTTCCTCCCCGCAAGTATTTCCCTGAAATCCCGACAGCGGATCATTCCCATAGCGTGACATTCAGTTTTGTCTCGACACCCGACTGCCACAAGAATTTTGAAACGCTGTGCGCCGCTGCAGAGCATCTGGAAAAGGAAATCGGCAAAGATAGATTCAAGGTCATTCTTACCCTTTCAGGCCATGAAAATAAATATTCAGGCCGAATCTTCAGAAAATGGAGCGATGTAAGTTCGATCGAATTCCGTGGTTTTCTTGATCAGGAGCATCTTATCAGGCTCTATTCCGAAACTGATTGTCTGGTATTTCCGTCGCGCATCGAGACGTGGGGCCTTCCAATAAGTGAATTCAAGTCCACAGGCAAGCCTTTACTTCTAGCAGACCTGCCTTATGCCCACGAGACCTCAAATGGCGCTCCGGCAGTCGCGTTCTTTCCGGCCGAAGACAGTCGGGCGCTCTGCAGACTTATGAGAGATGTTGTAAACGGCGACTACAGTAAGTTTTCCAAAAATGCATCATCCAAAGAGAACGACACATCTGTAGCCGACTGGGCAGAGCTTTTCGATCTGCTGCTCGAAAAATGACCCCAGGATGGGCAGACAAAGTACTGTTTCAAAACAGGTCGTCTTCCGACCTTAAAAATCAGCCACTTTCTCCAAGAGAAATGAAAATACTCCAGATCGGAAAATTCTGGCCGGTGCGCGGCGGCGTCGAGAAGGTGATGTACGACCTTACGGCGGGCCTGTCGCGCCGCGGCATCCGCTGCGACATGCTGTGCGCCGCCTCCGAGGGCCCCGCCGAGGAAATCGTCCTCAACCCCTGCGGCACGGTCACCGCCGTCAGCACCCTGCTGAAGGCCAGCAGCACGATGATCGCGCCGGCGATGATCGCGCGCCTGCGCCGCACCGCCGCGTCCTACGACATCATCCATGTCCACCATCCCGACCCGATGGCGGCGCTGGCCCTGCGCCTGAGCGGCTACCGAGGCAAGGTGGTCCTGCACTGGCACTCCGACATCCTGCGCCAGCGCATGCTCCTGAAGCTCTACCGTCCGCTGCAGAGCTGGCTGCTCGGCCGCGCCGACACCGTCATCTGCACGTCGCCCAGCTATGCCGCCGGCTCCGAGGCCCTGGCCGGAGTAGGCGCCAGGCTGCGGTGTGTCCCCATCGGCATCGCCCCCGTCGTGCCCGTCACCGACCCGGCCGCGCGGCCCGCGTGGCTGCCTCGCGGCCGCCGCGTTGTCTTCTCGATGGGCCGCATGATCCCCTACAAGGGCTTCGACAACCTCATCCTGGCCGCCGCCGAGCTGCCCGACGACTATGTGACAGTCATCGCCGGCTCGGGCCCCCTCTACGAGCCTCTGC
>CAJJQT010000170.1 GCA_905193995.1 uncultured Porphyromonadaceae bacterium
CGGCAACTGCTCCACCTTCACCACCCGCGTTCTGTCCTCTTCCGGCACCGACACATTGCGCATCACACTGAACACACCGGCCACAGCATGGCGGTAATCGGAAGTCTGCGGGAGTGTCTTGATATAAAATGACGCGCGGACGAAGCGGTCCGACGCTCGGTTGGTGCCGGGCAGCATGACAAGGCCCCCTATCTGATCCCAGTAATCGTCGAGCGTCTGCTGCTTGTCGTACGAGGGCGAGTTGGTCATCACCTGGCAGTCCCGCCCGTGATGGATCACGAGCTTCCCGTCAAGATACTCGAATATCGCGCTGTTGCCCGTCGGATCGGATACCGACAGATGCAGTGTCGATTTGGCTCCATTGGGAAGGTCGGGATCATCTATGCGAAACAGTTCCTTGCCCAGCTCCGCCACGGCCTCGTCCACCGTAGCGAAATTGTCGAGCACGTACTGTGTCCATATGCTCAGCCCCATCACAGGGCGCGTGTCGCCTGCCCGGTGATAATCCGATTCAGCCAGGAACAGCAGGTTGGCCACAAGTCCCTTCTCGTTCATCCCGTCGCACACGCCTATGTCATAACCGGCCGTGACCACGCTGCCGTACGCTGATGTCCATTTCACACTGTTTTCCGTCTTTCCGCCCCGGTGTTCCATACCCCGGGGGAAGAAATAGATGTTTGACTGAGGATCCTCTTTCCAATCCATCGTGCGCCCGGTCACGACCATACTGTCCGGGCCGAGATATACGGCGCGCGTACATGCCTCCGACAGGGCCGGCATACCCCACACACAGGCGATTGCTGAAGCTACCGCAATGTTTTTATAACAACCTTTTTTATTCATGACACATTAATCAGTTTAATTTGTGATTTTGTGAGTAAAATCGGGAACAGAAGCACTGCAACAGTTTTCATCAGTGGGCCGACAATGTATGTCTGACAACGATTTCAACGCCTCTGCCCGAAGATTGTTCACCGCAAAATCGTGTTAAACACCCTTTTCGCATATTTTTCTTCCCTTCCCGCCCCCTTTTGCTTTGCCGTTTGTCACAAAATCGATAAATTTGCGTCTTATTAAGAAGAATATATTCTATAACCAATTAAATATACGTATGAAAAGACTATTGTGGAGTATGCTCCTGCTGCTGGCCGGCTTTTCGGCCGCTTTCGCCGACAAGTACGAGTATACCACCGTCGAAGGCGACCCGCTCGACACGAAAATGTACACGCTGCCCAACGGCCTGAAGATCTTCATGACCGTCAACCGCGACAAGCCACGCATCCAGACCTACATCGCCGTGCGCGTCGGCGGCAAGAACGACCCCGCCGAGACAACCGGCCTCGCACACTACTTCGAGCATCTGATGTTCAAGGGCACCGAACAGTTCGGCACATCCGACTACGCCGCCGAGAAGCCTATGCTCGATCAGATCGAACAGCTCTTCGAGGTCTACCGCGTCACAACCGATTCGGCCGCACGCCGCGACATCTACCGCCAGATCGACTCGATCAGCTATCAGGCATCGCTCATCGCCATCCCCAACGAGTACGACAAGCTCATGGCACTGATCGGCGCCGAAGGCACCAACGCATACACGTCGCAGGACGTCACCTGCTACGTCGAGGACATCCCCTCCAACCAGATCGAAAACTGGGCCATGATCCAGGCCGACCGCTTCCGCCACCCCGTCCTGCGCGGTTTCCACACCGAGCTTGAGACAATCTACGAGGAAAAGAACATGTCCCTCACCCAGGACAACCGCAAGATGAACGAGGCCATGCTCCGCACCCTCTTCCCCAGCCACCCCTACGGCACACAGACCGTCCTCGGCACACAGGAAAACCTCAAGAACCCCTCGATCACCAACGTCAAGAACTACCACAAGCAGTGGTACGTGCCCAACAACATGGCCATCTGTCTCTCGGGCGACTTCGACCCCGACGAGATGGTCGACATCATTGCCAAATACTTCGGCGACATGGAGCCCAACCCCGCCCTGCCCGTCCTCACCGTCAAGCCTGAGGCCCCGATCACCGAACCCGTCAAGGTCGAGGTCCTCGGCACCGACGCCGAGCGAATTTACCTCGCATGGCGCATCCCCGCAGCCAAGGATCCCGACAAGCTCGTCATCGACATCATCAGCGAGGTCCTCAACAACGGCGACTGCGGCATCATCGACGTCAACCTCAACAACTCGCAGAAGGTCCTCGGCGCCGGAGCCGGCTCATATGACCTCGCAGACCAGGGCGCTTTCCTCCTCATCGGCTTGCCCAACGCCGGCCAGACCCTCGACGAGGTCCGCGACCTGCTCCTTGACCAGATGGCTCAGCTCCGCGAGGGCAAGTTTGCCGACGACCTCATACCCGCCATCGTCAACAACACCAAGCTCAGCCTCCAGCAGTCGCTCGAGAGCAACAGCTCGCGCGCCGACTACTACGTCGACGCATTCGTCAACGGCGAAGACTGGGCCGACCGCGTCGCCGACTTCCACCGCCTCGACTCCATCACCAAGGACGACGTCGTCCGCGTGGCCCGCAAGTACTTCGGCCCCGAAAACTACGCCGCCATCTACAAGCTCCAGGGCCAGGACACCACCATCGTCAAGATGCCCAAGCCCGAGCTGACACCTATCGCCACCAACCGCGACGCCTCCAGCGAGTTCCTCCGCCGCGTCGCAGCCTCCGAGGTCGAGCCCATCGAGCCCGTATTCGTCGACTTCAAGCGCGATCTCACCGTCCTTCGGGCCAAGAACGACATCCCCGTCTACTACACCCGCAACACCACCAACGACATCTCCACGCTCATCTACGTCGTCGACTTCGGCACTAACGACGACCGCCGCCTCACCGTCGCAGCCGACTACTTCGACCTCCTCGGCACCCCCGACATGTCGGCCGACGACCTCAAGCGCGAGTTCTACAACCTCGCCTGCTCGTGGCGCCTGTCGCTCGGCGGCGACCGCTCATACATCGTCATCACTGGCCTGAGCGAGAACCTGCCCAAGGCTGCCGGACTCTTCGAGAACTTCCTCGCCAACGCCACCGTCGACACCGAGGCCTGGAACCGCCTCGTCGACCAGATCGGCCAGAGCCGCGACAACGCCAAGAAGAACCAGCGTTCCAACTTCTCGGCCCTCGCCACCTACGTCATGTACGGCCCCGAGAACCCCGTCACCACACGCTACACCATGGATGAGCTCCGCGGACTCGAACCCGCCGACATCATCGCCGCCGTCCGCGACCTCTACTCATACGAGCAGGAAGTCATCTACTACGGCAACCTCTCCGAGAAGGAAATCGTCGACGTCATCAACCGCATCCATCCCCTGCCCGACACCCTCCGTCCCGTGCCCGAGGCCGACCGCTTCGCCTACGTCAACCCCGAGGAGACCGTCATCTTCGTCGCCCCCTACGACGCCAAGCAGCTCTACATGACCATGTTCGCCAACCGGGGCGGCCGCTTCGACATCGCCCGCGCTCCCATGGTCGAGATGTACAACGAATACTTCGGCGGCGGCATGAACAGCATCGTATTCCAGGAAATGCGCGAGAGCCGATCGCTGGCCTACTCCGCCTTCGCTTTCGAGAACGAACCCTCGGTACTCACACGCCCATACGTCTACCGCACCCAGATCGCCACGCAGAACGACAAGATGCTCGACGCCATCGACGCCTTCCTGCTCATCATCAACGATATGCCCGAGTCGCAGGCAGCCTTCGACCTGGCCCGCAACGGCCTTGAGGCACGCCTCCGCTCCGAGCGCGTCATCAAGGACGACATCGCATGGGCATACCTCGGCGCCAAGCGCCTCGGCCTCGACCGCGAAGAACGCGAGACCGTCTACAACGCCCTGCCCGACATCACCCTCGAAGACGTAATCAAATACCAGCAGGACAACGTCAAGGGCGCCACATACTACTACGGCATCCTCGGCGATCCCGCCGACCTCGACCTCGACGCCCTCTCCAAGATCGGCCGCGTCGTAATGCTCACCACCGAAGACATCTTCGGCGAATAACCCCGCGCCCGGCCTTACCGGCCCGCCCCATCCCCCACACAGCGGACAGCAGCCATCCCGGCCGCTGTCCGCTTATTTTTATCCACCGAAATGCATGCGACTTGGAAAGCAGGCTTTCCAGCCTGCGCCCTACGCCCAAGCCACCGAAGTTTTTACCCGCCCATACCAGGTTCCTTACATCAATTTAAATAAACGATACAACCAGTCGGAGTGCCTCAGGAGCGGGCAATGCTGATTTCCGCGCGTTTTGTCATGCCTGCTTGAATTACCACATTTTCACCACCACAGACATTTTTCATCAAACAATTGGATTTTTTCGCAATTAATTGCTAATTTTGCATATCGGATCGGCCATAAACCGTTCCTTGACATTTTAGAAAACGAAGCGTTATGCTCATCTTAAACTTGAAAACGTAGGAAATTTTCATCAGTACTCAAAGATGGCATGGCGGCTTCCCTCGCATAGCGTGGGCTGCTGTCAACCACATCTGAGTACTAATGGTTTTTCCTACGACCTTCAAGTTAGACGTGGTACAGTCGGCTCACGTTTTCTTCGTTCAATCACAAATGTAAATATGCGACCCAAATGATCACAAGATTCCTGACTTTACTTATTTTCATCACGGCTGCCGCTTCGGCGCATGCTTATGATTTCGTTGACGGCGATTTCAGCTTCAACATCCTCTCGGAGGAAGATGCCACTGTCGAACTCGCCAAATCCACAGCTCCGAG